>NZ_JBJLRD010000013.1:0-90950 GCF_050871305.1 Kineococcus gypseus
CCACCCCCCGCCCCGCCACCCCCCCCACCCCCGCCCGGGGGCCCGCCCCGGGCAGCGCACCGGCGCCCGCACCGTCCCGCGCCCCGGGGCGCGCACCGGTGCGCGCACCGTCCTGCGCACCGGTGCACGCCCGGGCGCGCGGGGGTTCAGCGCACGACGACGGTGGTGCCGGCGCGGGCGGGCACCAGCTCGCCGACCACCGGGTAGCCGGGCACCTCGCCGGCCACGAGCAGGCCGCCGGAGGTCTGCGCGTCGGCCAGCAGCACCAGCTCGTCCTCGCCGGTGGGCCCGGCGTCCAGGGTCGGGCGCACCCACTCGAGGTTGCGCCGGCTGCCGCCGGGCACGAACCCCGCCGCCAGCGACTCGCGCGCGCCGGCCACGTACGGCACCGCGGCCGCGTCGAGCACCGCGGTCACGCCGCTGGCGCGGGCGACCTCGTGCAGGTGGCCCAGCAGGCCGAAACCGGTCACGTCGGTGGCGCAGCGCGCCCCGGCGGCCAGGGCGGCGGCGGAGGCGTCGGCGTTCAGGGTGGTCATCACCGCCAGCGCCTCCTCGAAGACCTCCCCGGTCTGCTTGTGCCGGTTGTTGAGCACCCCCAGGCCCAGCGGCTTGGTCAGCGTCAGCGGCAGCCCGGCCACGGCGGCGTCGCCGCGCAGCAGCCGGGCGGGGTCGCCCACCCCGGTCACGGCCATGCCGTACTTCGGCTCCGGGTCGTCGATGCTGTGCCCGCCGCCGAGGTGGCAGCCGGCCGCGGCCGCCGCGTCCGCGCCCCCGCGCAGCACCTCGCGCGCCAGCTCCACCGGCAGCACCCCGCGCGGCCAGCCCAGCAGGTTCACCGCCACCAGCGGCCGCCCGCCCATGGCGTACACGTCGGACAGGGCGTTGGTCGCCGCGATGCGCCCGAAGGTGTAGGCGTCGTCGACCACGGGCGTGAAGAAGTCGGCCGTGGCGATCACCGCGGTGCCCCCGGCCAGGCGCACCACCGCCGCGTCGTCGCCCACCCCCACGAGCAGGTCGTCGCCGGCCGGCGGCGCCAGCCCGGCCACCATCTCCTCCAGCTCGCCGGGGGGGATCTTGCACGCGCAGCCGCCGCCGTGGGCGTACTGCGTCAGGCGCACTGCGTCGGTGACCGTCACGGCGCACACGCTAGGCCAGCACCGCCCCGCCGTCCCGGGCGGTCCTGTGGCACGCTGGGCCCGCGCGCTGACGGGGAGGCGTACGGGTGCCTGGTGGCCCCCGCGGTCTTCAACACCGACGTGACCGAGCACCTCGGTCAGGTGGGTTCGATTCCCATCCGCCTCCGCCAGCGCCGCGCACCGGCCCGCGCCCGGCTGCGTGCCCGGGTGCGCGCGCGGGGACGGGGGTAGGTTCGGCCACCGTGCCCGACCCGCGCCGCGCCGTGCCCCGCACCGACGCCGTCCTCGCCGCCCCCGAGCTGGCCGCCGCCGTCGCCGAGCGCGGCCGCGAGGCCGTCAAGGCCGTGGTGCGCGAGGTGCAGCAGCAGGTGCGCGCCGGGCTCGTGGCGCCGGGGGAGGTGGTGCCCGCCGTGCTGGCGGCGCTGCCGGCGCCCTCCGCGGTGCGCCGGGTCCTCAACTGCACCGGCACCGTCCTGCACACCAACCTCGGGCGCGCCCAGCTCGCCCCGGCCGCCGTGGACGCCGTGGTCACCGCCGCCGGCGCCACCGACGTCGAGCTGGACCTGGCCACCGGCCGGCGCGCCCGGCGCGGGCGCGGCGCGCTGGCCGCGCTGCGCGAGGCGGTGCCCGCCGCGGGCGACGTGCACGTGGTCAACAACGGCGCCGCCGCCCTCGTGCTGGCGGCCACCGCCCTGGCCGCCGGGCGCGAGGTCGTCGTCAGCCGCGGGGAGATGGTCGAGATCGGCGACGGCTTCCGCCTGCCGGACCTGCTGGTCTCCACCGGGGCGCGCCTGCGCGAGGTGGGCACCACCAACCGCACCACCCGCGCCGACTACGCCGCCGCCGTCGGCCCGGACACCGGGATGCTCCTGAAGGTGCACCCCTCCAACTTCGTCGTCACCGGCTTCACCGCCGGGGTGGGGCCGGCGGAGCTGACGGGCCTGGGCGTCCCCGTCGTGGTCGACACCGGCTCGGGCCTGCTGCACCCCGAGCCGCTGCTGCCGCACGAGCCGGACGCCACCACCGCCCTGAGCGCCGGCGCCGACCTCGTCACCGCCAGCGGCGACAAGCTGCTCGGCGGCCCGCAGGCCGGGCTGCTGCTCGGGCGCGCCGAGGTCGTCGAGCGGCTGCGCCGCCACCCCCTGGCGCGCGCGCTGCGCGTGGACAAGCTGACCCTGGCGGCCCTGGAGGCCACCCTGCGCAGCGCGAGCACCCCCACCCGCGACGCCCTGCACGCCGACCCCGCGGGGCTGCGCGAGCGGTGCGCGCAGCTGGCGGCGCGCCTGCGCGAGCACGGCCACGCCGCCGACGTCGTCGAGGCCCCCGCCGTCGTCGGCGGCGGAGGCGCGCCCGGCGTGGAGCTGGCCTCCGCCGCCCTCGCCCTCGACGCGGCGCTGGCCGCGCCCCTGCGCCAGGGCGAGCCGCCGGTCGTCGGGCGCGTCGAGCGCGGCCGCCTGCTGCTGGACCTGCGCTGCCTGGACCCCGGCGAGGACGCGCTCGTGGCCGCCGCGGTGCGCCGCGCGGCGGGGGAGGGGCTCTGAGGTGCACGTCGTCGCCACCGCCGGTCACGTCGACCACGGCAAGTCCTCCCTGGTGCGGGCCCTGACCGGCACCGACCCCGACCGCCTGGCCGAGGAGAGGCGCCGCGGGCTGACCATCGACCTCGGCTTCGCCTGGACCGACCTGCCCGGCGCCGGTGCCGTCGCCTTCGTCGACGTGCCCGGCCACGCCTCCTTCGTACCCACCATGCTCGCCGGCGTCGGGCCGGTGCCGGTGGCGCTGCTCGTCGTGGCCGCCGACGGCGGCTGGATGCCGCAGTCGGCCGAGCACCTGGCCGCCCTGGACGCCCTGGGCGTGCGCCACGCCCTGCTCGTGGTCACCCGCGCGGACCTGGCCGACCCCGCCCCCGCGATGGCCGCCGCCCGCGCCGAGGTCGCCGCCACCTCGCTGGGCGCGGGCGGCGCGGTGCCGACCGTGGCGTGCAGCGCCGCGACCGGCGCCGGCCTGGACGAGGTGCGCCGCGCCCTGGCCGACCTGCTGGCCGCGGTGCCCGCCCCGCGCGCGGACGGGCCGGTGCGCCTGTGGGTGGACCGCGCCTTCAGCATCCGCGGCGCCGGCACCGTCGTCACCGGCACCCTGGGCGCCGGCACGGTGCGCGCCGGCGACGAGCTGGACCTGGCCACCGCCGCCGGCGCGCGCCGGGTGCGCGTGCGCGGCCTGCAGAGCCTGGAGCGCGAGGTGCCCTCCGCCAGCGGCGTGGCGCGCGTGGCGCTGAACCTGCGCGGCGTCGAGCGCGGCGAGGTCGCCCGCGGCGACGCGCTGCTCACCCCGGGCTGGTCGGTGCGCACCGACGTCGTCGACGTGCGCTGCCGCGGGGTGGACGAGCTGCCCGCGCAGCTCGTCGTGCACGCCGGCGCCGCCGCGGTGCCGGCGCGCCCGCGCCCGCTGGGCGCCGACGGGCAGGACCTGCTGGCGCGGCTGCGGCTGGCCGCCCCGCTGCCCCTGGTGCTCGGCGACCGGCTGCTGCTGCGCGACCCGGCCCGGCACCTGGTGCTCGGCGCCGCCGTCGCGCTGGACGTGCGCCCGCCGGCGCTGCGCCGGCGCGGGGCCGCCGCCGCGCGCGCCGGCGACCTGCGCGAGCTGCACGGTGAGCCCGACGAGGCCTCCGAGCTGCGCCGGCGCCGCGTGGTGCGCGGCGCGGACCTGCGCGCCATGGGCGTGCCGGTGCGCGGGGTGCCCGTGGTGGGCGACTGGCACGTCGCGGACGGCCTCCTGCAGCAGCTGGGGGAGCGGCTGGCCGCCCTGGTGGCCGCCCACGACGCCGCGAGCCCGCTGCAGCCGGGCGTGCCGCTGGAGGAGGCGCGCCGCGCGCTGGGCCTGCCCGACCGGGCCCTGGTGCAGGCCGCGCTGCGCCCCCCGCTGCGGGTGTCCGACGGGCGCGTGGTGGCCGGGCCGGCCGCCGCGCAGCTGCCCGAGCGCGTCGAGCGCGCGGTGGCCGCCGTCCTGGCCGACGTCGCCGGCAGCCCCTTCGCCGCCCCCGACGCCGAGCGGCTGCGCGAGCTGGGCCTAGGGCGCAGCGAGCTGGCCGCCGCCGTGCGCGCCGGGCGCCTGGAGCGCCTGGCCGAGGGCGTCGTGCTCGCCCCCGGCGCCACGCGCCTGGCCGCGCGCGAGCTGGCGCGCCTGCCGCAGCCGTTCACCGCCGGCGAGGCCCGCCGGGCGCTGGGCACCTCGCGCCGGGTGGCGCTGCCGCTGCTGCAGGCCCTGGACGCGGCGAAGCTGACCGCCCGCGACGCCGACGACCGGCGCCGGGTGCTCTGAGCCGGGTGCTCTGAGCCGGGTGCTCTGAGCCGGGTGCTCCGAGCCGGGTGCTCCGAGCGCAGTGCTCTGAGCGGAGTGCTCTGAGCGGGGTGCGCCGGGCGGGGTGTGCTCCGTCGGAGGGGTGACGCACGGCCACCAGAGTGATGGAACGCTCACGTACAGCGTTCGCGCGGTCCGTGCCGCCCACACTGGCGGACGTGCCCCACCGGGGCGCCGCAGACCCCGACGACCTCCTGGGACGGCACCGTGAGCACCTCCCCGACCCCGCCGCTCGCCGCGGTCCGGCGGCCACCGGCCGCACCCGTCGCGCCCCTGGTCCCCGTCGCGCCCCTGGTCCCCGTCGCGCCCCCGGTCCCGCTCG
Source organism: Kineococcus gypseus (assembly GCF_050871305.1). Taxonomy (NCBI): domain Bacteria; kingdom Bacillati; phylum Actinomycetota; class Actinomycetes; order Kineosporiales; family Kineosporiaceae; genus Kineococcus; species Kineococcus gypseus. The sequence continues at coordinate 4,816 of NZ_JBJLRD010000013.1, forward strand.
CCCCGCTCGCCCCGCTCGTCCTGCCCGCGGCCGGCCTGGCCGCCGCCCTGAGCGCCTTCGCCGCGGCCGGTCCCGGGCCCGGCGCGCTCACCGCCACCGGGGTCCTGCTCGCCGGTGCGGTGCTGCGCGCGACCCGGCGCGCGCTGGCCGCCGCCGCGACGGTGCGCGCGCTGACCACCGCCGAACCCCTGCTCGCGCCCCTGCTCGCACCTCCGGCCGCGTGCCCGGTGCTGCCGGCGCCGCGGCGCGGCGAGGTCGCCTGAGCCGCTCCCGTCGCTCTCGCCGCACCCGCCACGCCCTCCGCCACGCCCTCCGCCACGCCCCTCGCCACGCCCCTCGCCACGCCCCTCGCCACGCCCCTCGCCACGCCCCTCGCCACGCCCCCCGCCACGCCCACCCGGCGCGCTGACCCGGCGCGCTGACCCGCCAGGGGCCGTGCCCGCGCGCCCGTTCGGGTGACGGGAGGGGCTGCTGGGGTGCGTCGCTCACCACAGCGTGTTCCTCTTGTCACGACACGCAGTCACGCGCGACGCTTCTCGGCGACCTGCCCGCGCCCGCGCGGGCGGCGCCCCCCCGGGGCGCGCAGGACGGCCGGTGCGCTGCCGGCGGGAGAGGAGGGCGCTGTGGTGCGGTGGCCCTGGTCCGCTCGCCACCAGGCCGGTGACGACGTGCGCGCCCGCGTGGTGCCCTGGGCGCTCGGCTCGCCGCTGGTGGTCGTGGGCGTCGTCGCGCTCGTGCAGCGCCTGGTCGACGGGCCGCCGAGCCTGGTGACGCTGCTGGCCGCGCTGTGCGGCGGGCTGGTCAGCGCCCTGCTGCTGCTCCTGCTGGCCGCGCAGGCCGCCGAGCGCGTCGACGCCGACGCGCGCGACCGCCAGCGCCAGCTCGACGCCGCGCTGCGCCAGGCGCTGCACGACCCGCTGACCGACCTGGGCAACCGCCAGCTGTTCACCGACCACCTCCAGCACGCCCTGGCCCGGCGCGGCTCGCGCGGCTGCGCGGTGCTCTACCTGGACCTGGACGGCTTCAAGGGCGTCAACGACACGCACGGCCACGCCGCCGGCGACGCCGTGCTCGTGGAGGTCGCCGCCCGGCTGCGCGCCGCGGTGCGCCCGGAGGACACCGTCGCCCGCTTCGGCGGCGACGAGTTCGCGGTGCTGTGCGAGGACCTCTCCGACGACCTGGCCGCCAGCCGCATCGCCGAGCGCGTGGTCTCCTCCATCGCCGACCGGCCCATCAGCGTCGGCCCCGAGCGCAGCCTGAGCATCACCCCCAGCGTGGGCATCGCCCTGGCGCGCGACGAGGGCGACGCCGCCAAGCTGCTGCGCCGCGCCGACGCCGCGCTGTACCGGGCCAAGGAGGGCGGCAAGGCGCGTTCGGAGCTGTTCGACGAGCGCATGCAGGCGCAGGCCGTGGACGCCTCGCAGACCGAGGTGGACCTGGCGATGGCCGTCGAGCAGGGCCAGCTGCGCCTGCACTACCAGCCCATCGTGGACCTCGCCGACGGGCACGTGCAGGGCGTGGAGGCGCTGCTGCGCTGGCAGCACCCGCGCCGCGGCCTGCTGCACCCCGCGGAGTTCGTGCCGCTGGCCGAGCGCACCGGCCTGATCGTTCCCATCGGGCAGTGGGTGCTGCGCGAGGCGTGGCGCACCCTGAGCGAGTGGTACGCCCGCGAGGGCGACGACTGCGGCTTCACCGTCTCCGTCAACGTCTCCCCCCGCCAGCTCGCCAACGCCCAGCTGCTCGACGCGGTGGCCGCCGAGCAGCCGGCCGGCCCGGCCGGCAGCGCCCTGCTCGTGGAGGTCAGCGAGGAGCTGCTCGTCGCCGACGCCAACGCCGGCTTCTCCACCCTCCACGCGCTGCGCATGATGGGCGTGCGCGTGGGCGTGGACGACTTCGGCCGGGGCGTGTCGTCCCTGTCGCACCTGCAGACGATGCCCGTGGACCACGTCAAGGTCGACCGGCACTTCGTCGCCGGGCTCGGGCGGCGCCGCCAGGACGAGGCCGTCGTCGCCGGGATCATCGGCATGGCCCGCAGCATGGGGGTGGGCGTCATCGCCGAGGGCGTGGAGACCACCGAGCAGCTCGGGGCGCTGCGGCGCATGGGCTGCGACGCCGCCCAGGGCTACCTGCTGGCCCACCCCGCCCCCGCGGTGGACCGGCTGCGCTCCCTGCCGGAGGCCACCACCGGGATGCTGCACGAGGTGCTCGACCTGGACGCCCCCGTGCCGGCGCGCCGACCCGCGCTGGCCCCCGGGGTGCTCGCCCCCGACGCCGGGGTGCGCTGAGCGCCCTCCGGTAGCGTCCGGCGGGTGCCGCGCATCGAGCTGGACGACCTCGCCGACGAGCGGTGGGCGCACCTGCTGCGCGACTACACGCACCTGAAGGACGTGCAGCTGCGCGCCCGGCGCGAACCGGCCGAGGGGCTGTTCCTGGCCGAGGGCGTGGAGGTGGTGCGCCGGGCGCTGGCCGCCGGGCACCGGCCGCGCTCGTTCCTGCTCAGCCCCGCGCGCGCCGCCGAGCTCGCCGACGCCCTGGACGCGCTGGACGACGACGCGCCCGTCCTGATCGCCCCCGCGGCGGCGTTCGCGCACCTGACGGGGGTGGACCTGCACCGCGGGGCCATCGCCTCGATGCACCGCCCGGCGCAGCGCGGCACCGCCGAGCTGCTGGCGGGCCTGGGGCCCGGCCCGCGCCGGCTGGTGGTGCTCGAGGACGTCGTGGACCACACCAACGTCGGCGCGCTGTTCCGCTCGGCGGCCGCCTTCGGCGTCGACGGGGTGCTCGTCAGCCCGCGCTGCGCCGACCCGCTCTACCGGCGCAGCGTGCGCGTGTCGATGGGCACCGTGCTGCACCTGCCGTGGGCGCGCGCGGCGTCCTGGCCGGGCGACCTGGACCTGCTGCGCGGCAGCGGCTTCACCGTCACCGCCCTCGCCCTGGCCGACGGCGCGGTGGAGCTCGGCGCGTTCACCGCGCCCGAGCGCCTGGCGCTGCTGCTGGGCACCGAGGGCGACGGGCTGAGCCGGCGCGCGCTGGCGGGCGCGGACGTGGCCGTGCGCATCCCCATGGACGCGCGCGTGGACAGCCTCAACGTCGCCGCGGCCAGCGCCGTCGCGCTGTGGCAGACGCGCCCGCGCTGACGCCGGGGCCGCGCACCAGGCGGCGCATCGCCAGCAGGGCCGCCGGCGCGTACGGCGCGCCCAGCCAGGCGGGGGACAGGCGCAGCTCCGTCAGGCAGCCGCCGGGCACGGCGACCACGCGGTGCTCCAGGTGCCCACCCAGCGGTCCCGCCCCCACCCGCCAGGACCAGGTGCGCGAGGCCTCGTCGACCGCGGTGACGCGGAACCGCAGGCGCACGCCCAGCGGGGCGCGCACGGTGCCGGTGACGCCGGCGGCGATGCGGGGGGCCGAGGCGGTGACGCTCCTGATCTGCGGCGACCACGAGGGCCAGCGCGCCGGCAGCGCGTAGTCCTCCCACGCGGCGGCGGCCGCGCGCCGGCCGCGGGCGACGAGCAGCACCCCTCAGCCCGGCAGGGCGATGTCGGCGACCTCGGCGCCCGGCAGCGCGGCGACGTCCGCGCCGCGCACGACGAGCTTGGAGCGGCGCACCCCGGAGCCGACGAGCACCCACGGCGAGGCGGCCACGGCCCGGTCCACCAGCAGGCGCCAGCCTGCCGGCAGCCCGACGGGCGTGATGCCGCCGAACTCCATGCCCGACTCGGCCACGGCCCGCTCGGTCGGCAGGAACGAGGCCTTGCGCACGTCCAGGGCCCGCTTGACGGCGCCGTTGACGTCGGCGCGGGTGGTGGCCAGCACCACGCACGCCGCCACCCGCTCCTGCCCGTCGCGCTTGCCGGCGACGAGCACGCAGTTCGCCGAGCCCTCCAGCGGCACCCCGGCGGCCTCGACGAGGGCGGCGGTGTCGGCCACGTCGGGGTCGATCGCGCACACCCACGCGTGCGCCGGCAGCGCGGCGAGCACCGCGCCGGGAAGCAGTCCGGGGTGCTCGGCGGCCGGGTGCAGCGGTAGGGAGCCGGCCACCGAGCGGGGCCCGACGAGCGGGGCTTCGGGTTCCACGGCTGCAGGGTAGGGCGGTGCCGTGCCAGGGGCGCGCCGGTGGCGCTCGTGCCGGGCGGACGGCTGCCCGCCCGGCACGGCGCCGGGGGGACTCAGCGGACGAGCGGGGCGCGCATCGGCAGGTCCATGCCGGTCAGCACGGTCTGCGCGGCGCGGTGGGACTTGTGGTTGACCACCAGCGGGGCGAAGAGGTTGACGGTGGAGTCCTCGATGTTCTCGCCGAGGTGCACCACGGTGAGCACCGCGGCGTCCTCCTCGCTGTCGAGGTCGAGGGCCTTGGCCATCTCGCCGTCGATGACGGGTTCGTAGTCCGGGTAGAACGGCATCGGGTCGGCCAGCACGAGGCGCAGGCCTGGGTCGTCCACCGAGCGCATCGAGAAGAGGATGCCGTCGTCGTCGAGGGGCGAGAGCTCGAAGCGGGTGTTCTCGCTGAGGCCGACCAGCGGGGAGATGAGCTGGATCTCGGGGGCGTCGGTCGCGAGGCTCATGGTCGTGGATCCCTTCGTCGAAGCGTCCATCGGGTACGGCGGGGGCTGGGGCGATCGCTCCAGCCGGTCGCGGCCAGTGCCCCACCCCGGCGAACTGGCCTGAACCGACAGTAGCGAGTGGTGAGCGCTCTGTCATGCGATGGGGGAAGTCGGGCAGACGGCGAACGCCCCGCCGGCGGGGGCCGGTGGGGCGTTCGGGCGGTGCTGAGCAGACGGCGCTGAGCGGGCGCGCTGGTCAGGCGGCGACGAGCGGGGCGCGCAGCGGCAGGTCGGTGCCGGTGAGCACCACCTGCGCCGCCCGGCCCGTGCGGTGGTTCAGCACCACGGGCGCGACCAGGTTCGCGGTGGCCTCCGCCAGGCCCGCCCCGGGGTTGACCACGACGAGCAGCGCGGCGTCCTCGGCGCTGACCAGCTCCAGCGCCTGCGCCGAGGCGGCGTCCAGGACGGGGGAGTAGTCGGGGAAGAAGCGCTCCGGCGCCACGAGCACCAGGCGCAGGGCGGGGTCCGTGCTGCTGCGCAGCGAGAACAGCACGCCGTTCGCGTCCAGGGCGACCAGGGTGAAGCGCGTGTGCTCGGGCAGGCCGGGCAGCGGGGCGATGAACTCGACCTCGAGGTGGGGCGCGGTGTCGCTCACGCCCGCCAGGCTAGTCGTGCCCGTCACCGCAGGAAGTCCAGCAGGGTCGGCTGGATGACCTTCGCGGTCGAGGCGAGCGCGGCCTGGTACGCGGTGTCCTGCAGGCGGAACTCGATCATCGCCTTGGCGATGTCGACGCCCTCGACCTCCGACAGGGACGCCTCCAGCGCGTCGCCGCGCGCACCGGTGCTCTGCTCCAGGGCGTCGAGCTGGACGGTGCGGGCCGCGACGACGCTGCGCGCGGACAGCAGCCGGTCGCGGGCGGCGTCGATCGTGCTCAGGCCCTCGGAGATCGCGGCGGTGTTCCCGTCCTGCACGGCGGTCGCCAGCTCGTCCAGCTGCTGGAAGACCGTCTTGGCGGCCGGGTCCAGGGCGGTGGGGCCGCCGAAGACCTGCACCGCGGTGGCGTTGACCTGCACGTCCTGCCCGGAGGCGACGCGGCGGTTGACCGCCGAGCCGTTGCCCAGCAGCGCGTAGGAGCCGTCGGCGGCCGCGGTGGTGCTGACGGCGGCCGCCACGTCCGCCGTGCCGGCGAACACCGGCCGGCCCTCGTGCGGGGTGTTGGCGGTGGTGATCAGGTCGTCGCGCAGGCGGCGCAGCTGCTCGGCGATCGCCCTGCGGCCCTGGGGGTCCAGGGTGCCGGTGCTGCCGGCTTGCACCAGGGCGGTGCGGGCCTCCTGCAGGTAGCCGGTGGCGGCGTCCATCGCGCTCTCCTGGGTGGCGACCCAGCGCTGCGCGTCGGAGATGTTGCGGCCGTACTGCTCGTTGACGGAGATCTCCGAGCGGAAGCGCAGGGCGTCGTTGGCGGCGACGGGGTCGTCCGACAGCTTGGTGTACGCCTTGCCGCTGCTCAGTTGCTGCTGCAGCCTGTCGCTGCGCTGCTGGCCGGCCTGCAGGTTGGCCAGCGAGTTCATCGCGGTGGTGCGGGACGAGATGCGGCCGATCACGGGGATCTCCTCGGGTGCGGGTCGGGCGTCAGCGGCCGACGAGGCCGGTGCGGTTGATGAGGGTGTCCAGCGCCTGGTCGATCGTCGTCAGGACGCGCGCGGCGGCGGCGTAGGCGTGCTGGTAGGAGACGAGGTTGGTCATCTCCTCGTCGATGTTCACGCCGGAGACCGAGTCGCGGGCGGCGATGGACTTCAGCGAGACCTGAGCGGCGAGATCGGCGCGCACCTCGGACGCCTGCGTCCTGGCGGCGACGTCCACGACGGTGGTGCGCCAGGTGCGGGTGGTGCTGTTCGCGGCGCTGGGCAGCTCGCCCAGGGCCTTGGCCACGGCGCGGTCGACGGTGCCGGCGCTGCTGTCGCGCAGGCTCGCCGGGGTCAGGGCGGGGTTGACCTGGAACCTTTCGGCGGCCCCGCCGCCCTTGACGGAGGCGGCGCTGGAGGTGAAGAAGTCGTTCGCCGCGCTGTAGCCGGGCACGGCGACGCCGTTCGCGTCCGTGGCCGGGTTGTAGACGGCGTTCACGGCCGCGGCGATCTTCTGCACGGCGGCGTCGATGCCCTCGGAGACGTCCGGCACCGTGGTATTCACCGCGTCGAGCGTGGCCTTCAGGGCGCCGCCGGCCGGGCGCGCCTCGACGCCCTCGACCGTCAGGCGCGTGCTGCTGGTGCCGGCCTTGACCTCGGCGAGGGAGGTGCCGTGCACGACGCTCACGGCGAAGGACTGACGGCCCCCCACGATCGTGGAGTTGCCGAGGTAGACGTCGACCGTGCCGCCGTCGCGCGCCACGACGCGCACGCCGGCCACCTCGGACAGGTGGGTCAGGGCCTTCTCGCGCTGGTCGAGCAGCTCGTTGGGCGAGACGCCGGAGGTGACCGCGTCGAGGATCGCCGTGTTCAGCCCGGCGACCTGCGCGGCGGTGGCGTTGACGTCCTCCACGTGCAGGGAGACCTGCCCGCCCAGCTCGGCCCACTGCGCCTGCACCTGGGTGTCCACGCGGCGCACGGTGTCGGCCACGTTCTGCGCGGTGGCCAGGACGTGGGTGCGCCCGGCCAGGGCGTTCTCGGTGCTGGTGGCGTTGCCCAGGTCGCTGAAGGCCTTGTGCATGGTGTTCAGCTGCGTCGACAGGCCCGAGATGCCGTCCTCGCCGAGGTTGGCCTCCAGCCGGCTCCACACCGCCGTGCCGGCCCGGTGCTCCGCCGCCGTGGCGACGTCCTGGCGGGCCGCGGACTCGGTCAGCGCGTTGGAGACGCGGGCGATCCCGGTGATCTCCACGCCCTCGCCGGGCACGAGGCGGCGCGCGTGCATGCCGACCCCGCCGACGACGCTCTCGGACTGCTCCAGGCGCTGGCGGGTGTAGCCCTCGGTGTTGACGTTGGCGATGTTCTGCCCGGTGACCTCCATGCCGCGCTGGGCGGCGGTCAGCGCGCGGGAGCTGGTGGTGATGCCGGAGAAGGTGCTCATGTCCTCGGTCCTGTCTCAGAGGGCTTCGTCGACGAAGTGGGCGCGGGAGCCGCCGGCCGCGGTGACCGTGTTCTTGCCCTCGGCCGTGTACGTGTCCAGCGGGGTGTCCAGGCCCAGCAGCGTCTCGCGCAGGGCGCGGGCGCCGGAGGCGAGCAGGTCGCGGTTGGCGTCGGCCAGGTTCTGGATCTCCGCGGTGAGCGTGAGGAAGGCGTCGCGGTGCCCGCGCAGCAGGTCCCCCCATGGCTCGGGCGCCGCGGCGGCCAGGGCGTTGAGGCTGGGGCCCGGCTCGAGCTCCAGCTCGGCGGCCACCGCGTCGACCTCGGCGGCGCGCAGCACCTCCGTGGTGCGGATCTGCTCCATGACGAACTCGACCTCGCGGGTGGCGTGCGCCAGCCAGCGCGTGCGGCCGGCGGCCAGCACGAGCTGCTCCTCCTCCAGCTTGAACAGGAGCAGCTCCATCAGCTCCCGCTCCTTCCAGAGGATGCCGGAGACCTCGGCGAGTCCCATGCGTGTCCTTCCCGTCGTCGGCGCCTGCTCGGCGCGCCGGGAGCGCCGTCGCGGCGCTCCTCGTCCTCGCCGGACCCATCGGCAGGGCGGTGGGGGAGCTGAGGCGCCGAACGGGCGACCGCGCGGGCCGCGCTCGCTACCATGCGGGCGAGGGGGGTGGCGCCGTGGTCGTGTCGATCGGGTCGGTCCTGCCGCTGCGCGTGGAGGACCTGCCGCAGGACGAGGGCGGTCCCCGCATGGAGCTCGTCGACGGCAGCCTGCACGTGACGCCCCTCGGGGACCTGCGCCACCAGCGCCTCGTCGCCCTGCTGGCGCACCGGCTGACCGACCTGGCACCCCTCGAGTGGGTGGTGCTCCCGGGGGCCAACCTGCTGCGCAGGGCCGCTACGGACCGTCTGCTCATCCCCGACGTGGTCGTCGTGGCGGAGGAAGCCGTCGCTGAGGGGGGCGTGTACGCCGATCCCTCGGACGTGCTGCTCGTCGTCGAGGTCGAGTCGCCCTCCACCCGCTCGGTGGACCGGCTGCTCAAGCGTGAGCTGTACGCCCAGTGGAAGGTGCCGCACTACTGGGTCGTCGACCCGGAGGCGCGCACCCTCACCCGGCTGGAGCTCGGCCCGGGCCGCCGCTACGCCGAGGGGTCCGGCGACACGGGCTGGCTCGCGTCGTTCGACGGCTCCGCCCTGTGGAGCGCCTGATCAGCTGCCGGGCTTCCTGACGAAGAAGGCGTTCTTGCCCGGCTTGCGCAGCGCGTAGGGGCGCCCGTCGTCGCGGGCCTTGCGCAGCTCGCGGTGCATCTCGCGGGCGTTGTCCTCCGCGGCGGCCGCGACGACGACGGCGTTGACGCCCCGCACCCGCTCCTTCGGGTCGCGCAGCACGTGGTCGTTGCGGCCCTCCTCGTGGGCGACGGTGAGGAAGTTCTTCGCCGCCAGGGCGTACAGGGCGCTGACGCGCTCGCCGTGCTTGTCGGCGTAGTCGTCGATGAACGACGGGGTCAGCCGGCCCCTGCGTGAGGCGTGCTCGAGGTCCTGCAGCACCTGGTACAGCGGCTTGGCCATCGTGTCGCTCCTGTCGTGCCGATCACCTGCCGCACCGGTCGGCCGGTGCGTCCTGCAGGGAGCACATCGACCACCGGCCCCGGCGCGCTGAGCGACCCGGCGCCGCGCCACCCGTTCGGCGCGCGCTGCTCACGCAGCGTCGCACCTGTGGGGCGCGTGGGGCCGCTGGGAGGGGGAGGGAAGCCCCGGGCGAGGTCCACCTCCCGGGCGCTCAAGGTGACGCCGCGCACGCCCGAAGCAGGGGGTGTGACCGCAGACGCCGCCACCGCACCCGTTGAGCTCACCGACGCCGAGCGCGCCGAGCTCGTCGAGAAGCACCTGCCGATCGTCGGCTACATCACCGCTGAGTTCATCGGCCGGCTGCCGCAGCACGTGAGCCGCGACGAGCTGACGTCCGCGGGTCTCATGGCGCTGGTGCAGGCCTCGCGCGGCTACGACCCCTCCACGGGGGTGCCCTTCGCCCGCTACGCCAACACGCGCATCCGCGGCGCCATCCTCGACGACCTGCGCGGCGCGGACTGGGCCTCGCGCGGCGTGCGCTCGCGGGCCCGCAAGCTCAGCGCCACCGAGGACCGGCTCACCGCTCAGCTGGGCCGCACCCCCACCCCCGAGGAGCTGGCCGGCGCGCTGGGCGTGTCGGTGCGCGAGCTCGCCGCGACCCGCGACGAGGCCCAGCGCGCGGCGGTGCTGTCCATGCAGGGCTTCACCGCCGACGGCGGCTCCATCGACGAGCACATCCCCACCCACAGCCCCGGCCCCGAGGCGGAGCTGCTGCACCGCGAGCGCCTGGGCTACCTGCGCTCGGCGATCGCGGCCCTGCCCGAGCGCCTGCGCGTCGTCGTGGAGGGCTACTTCCTGCACGAGCGCCCCATGGCGGAGCTCGCGGAGCAGTTGGAGGTCACCGAGTCGCGCATCTCGCAGATGCGCGCCGAGGCGCTGGCGCTGCTGCGCGACGGCATGAACACGCACCTGGCGCCGGAGATGGTCCAGCGGGTCACCGGCTCGGCCGCGGCGGTCAAGCGCAAGGAGTCGTACTTCGCCGCCGTCGGCGCGCAGTCAGACTTCAAGGCGCGCCTGGCGCTGTCGGCCTTCGCCTCCGCCGGTCTGCAGCCGGCGTACCGCTCCGCCTGAGGCCGACCGCCACCTGCCGCACCTCCTCGAGAGCCCCGCCCGACACCTGTCGGGCGGGGCTCTCGTCGTTCCCGGCGACTTCCCGCTTCGCCGTGACGAGCGGCCACTCTGCGTGGTTAAGTAGTGACGCAGGTGGTACCACTGCGCCCGACGGCGCCGAGGTGCCTGTGGTCGGCGGGAAGCCTCAGCCCCGGTGTGACTGGAGGGACTCCAGGGGGCAGCGGCGCTGGTGCGGCTGAAGCGTCACCCGTTCGCCACAGAGGAACCTGCTCAGGTTCGGCGCCAGCCGACCGATGAATGAAGTGTCGGGCCACGGAGGGCCAGACGCAGAACAGAGTCGGACCCCACATCACGGAGGAATCGTCACCATGGGTCTTCGCATCAACAACAACATCGCGGCCGTCAACAGCTACCGCAACCTGGCCGCGACGGACAAGGCGCAGAGCTCCTCGCTCGAGAAGCTGTCCTCCGGCTTCCGCATCAACAAGGCCGCCGACGACGCCGCCGGCCTGGTCGTCTCCGAGGGCCTGCGCTCGCAGATCAACGGCATGACCCAGGCCGCCCGCAACGCCCAGGACGGCGTGAACGTGGCCCAGACCGCCGACGGCGCGCTGAGCACCGCCACCTCCATCCTGCAGCGCATGCGCGACCTGGCCGTCCAGGCGGCGAACTCCGGTTCGCAGGACAGCGACGCCCAGGCCGCCGCGAACACCGAGTTCCAGCAGCTCTCGAGCGAGCTCGACCGCATCGCCCGCACCACCTCCTTCGGTGGCCAGAAGCTGCTCGACGGCAACTACAACGGTGCCTTCCAGATCGGCGCCAACAACAGCGCGAACGACCGCCTCAACGTGAACCTCGGACAGTCCGCCTTCGGCAGCCCGGTCGCGGCGGTCGCCGGTACTCAGGCCGCGTTCACCGCCACCAGCGTCACCGACGCCGACTACATCTTCACCGCCGGCTCGAAGGTCACCATCTCCGACGGTGTGAACTCGGCCACGGTCACCCTGACGGCGAACACCACCAACTCCGCCACGCTGGCCGCCCGACTGATCGCCGACGGCGGCAGCGACTTCACCTCGAAGTTCAACGCTTCGGGTGGTGCGGGCGCTGCTCTCGTCCTGACCTCCGCTCAGGTCGGCGTGACCTCCGCCTTCGCGGTGAGCGTGACCGCGCCCAACAACAACCGCACGACCATCGCCGGCAGCATCACCACGCCGGGTGTCAACAAGGTCCTGGCTTCGGCTTCCGGCTTCGACGCTCAGGGTCTGGGGCTGTCGGGCGTCAGCCTCACCAACGCCGGCAACGCGCGTGACGCGCTGTCCGCGATCGACAACGCCCTGAAGGGCGTCTCGACCGCTCGCGCCTCGATCGGTGCCATCCAGAACCGCTTCGAGCACGCGATCAACAGCCTGAACGTCTCCATCGAGAACATCACCGCGTCGGAGTCGGCCATCCGCGACACCGACATGGCCAAGGAGATGTCCAAGTTCACCAAGAGCCAGATCCTCTCCCAGGCCGGCACCTCCATGCTGGCGCAGGCGAACTCGTCCTCGCAGAACATCCTCTCCCTGCTGCGTGGCTGAGCATCAGCTCTTTGAGGCCCGCCGGCGGTAGCTGAACGGACCTCACCCAGGCGGGGGCACCGGGAACCCCGGTGCCCCCGCCTGTCACGTCCCGATGCATCGACCCACCGGAAAGGGGGGGCCCTGATATGCCCAGCATCTCGTCCACCGTCGACGGTCTCGTCAGCGGCCTCGACACCAGCAGCATCATCAACTCGCTCGTCGCCGCAGACGGGGCGACCCAGACGCGGTTGAAGAGCAACGTCAGCGCCGCCCAGCTCAAGGTGACCGCCTACCAGTCGGTCAACACCAAGATGGCGGCGCTGCAGACGGCGGCCGAGGCGCTGCAGAAGGCCACCGCCTGGAACCCCGTCAAGGCGTCCGCTTCAGACACGTCCGTCACCGTGGCCACCTCGAGCACGGCGGCCGCGGGCTCCATGACGGTCGACGTCTCGGCCGTCGCCTCGGCGCGCTCCGTCGTCACGGCGGAGTTCTCGCCGGGGGCGGACGGGACGGTCAACGTGGCGGCGCTGGGCTTCCCGCTCGACGTCGTCCGCAGCGACGGCTCGTACGTGACGCTCAAGCCGAGCGCCGGCTCCCTCGAGCAGGTCGCCTCGGCGATCAGCGAAGCCAGCCAGTTCGGCATCAAGGCCGTCGCCATCCGCGTCAACGAGAACACCTACCGGCTGCAGATCACGTCCACGGACACGGGTGCGGCCAAGGGAGCGTTCAAGGTCGTCTCCAGCGCCGGACGAGCGGACAGCCCCGCCGGTGCTCCGCTCAAGCTGACGGGGGCGGAGACGTACGGCGGACTCGTGGAGGTGGCTGACCTCAAGCAGCTGAGCGCCGCCAAGGACGCTCAGCTCACCATCGGGCCGGGGGTGACGCTGACTTCGGCGACGAACACCTTCACGGACGTCATGCCCGGCGTCTCCGTCACCGTGACGAAGCCGGTCAACGGCGTCGTCGTCTCCGTGGACTCCAACCCCGACGCGGTGGCGACGGCCGTGCAGTCGCTGGTCGACGCCGCCAACGCCGCGTTGAAGGACATCACCCTCCAGACGCGCGCGGGCACCATCGGGTCGGACGGCAAGGTGGTGGGTGGCGGCTCCCTGAGAGGTGACAGCGCCCTTCGAGCGCTCAAGGCGCAGGTCATCGACGCCGTCACCAGCGCCGTCGGGGGTGGATCGTCCGCGGCGACCTTCGGTCTCCAGATCGACAAGACCAAGGCCACCTCCTCGGACATCGCCCTGTCGTTCGACAAGGCGAAGTTCCTGGAGAGCTACGCCAAGGACCCTGCCGGTGTCCAGGCGCTCGTCTCGGCGGCGTCCCTGCCGACGCTCAAGGCCGCCGATGGATCGGCGTCCGCGACGACGCGCCCGGACGGGATCGTCGAGCGGCTCGCCAAGGTCGCGAAGAGCGCGACCGACTCGGTCACGGGGACCATCACCTCCGCGATCAACGGGCAGAACTCCTCGATCACCGACCTGACCAAGCGCATCAGCGACTGGGACACCCGCCTCGCCGACAAGCGGGCGTACTACCAGAAGTACTACGGCGCGCTCGAGGTTGCGCTCGGCAAGCTGCAGAGCCAGTCGACCTGGCTGGCCGGGCAGCTCGCCGGCCTGGGCTGATCGACGCCCCACCCGGGAGCCGGTCCAGCGCGCACGCGCTGGGCCGGCTCTCGTCGTGGGGGACCGCCGGAGCCTTGACTCAGCGGGCGTCCTGCCGATGGAGGGGTAGACCCCTCACCCCACGGAGGAACCTCGCATGACCGCTATGACGTCCCGCAGCGCGCAGGCCAACCGCTACCTCAGCGACAGCCTCGCCACCGCCAGCCCCGCCGCGCTGCTCGTCATGCTCTACGACCGCCTCGTGCTCGACCTGCAGCGCGCCGAGGACGCCCAGCGCGTCGGCGACCGCGAGACCGCCCACACCAACCTCATCCACGCCCAGGACATCGTCCGGGAGCTGCAGGTCGGCCTCGACGTGACGAAGTGGGACGGCGGCCCCGGCCTCATGGCCCTCTACACCTGGATGGTGCAGGAGCTCGTCGCGGCGAACCTGACCGGTGACGCCGAGCGCACCGCCGCCGTCCGCGTCGACACCGCCGAGCCGCTGGCCGAGGCGTGGCGCCAGGCCGCGCTGGAGAACCTGTCCGGCGCCCCGGTCACCGCCGCGCCGTGACCACCCCGGTGGGTCCCGTGGAGGGGGTCCCCGGCGACCGCTGGCGCGACGCGTGGAGCGCCGCCCTCGCGGACGTGGAGGTCGACGTCGAGGCCGCCGAGGACTTGCTCACCCGCCTGCACGACGGCGAGGAGGAGCTCCCCGAGGAGCTGCTGGACCCGCGCGACTGGGTCGCGCCCAGCCTGCAGGGGCCGCTCCCCATGGAGTTCAGCGACCGCGCCCGCCGGCTGCTGCAGCGCCACCTCGAGGTCAGCGAGCGCCTCGCGGAGGCGCTGATCCAGGTGCGCGCACAGCGCCGCGCCCTGGGCCGGATGGACGAGCGCGCCGAGCGTCCGCCCGTCTTCTTCGACAAGGCGCTCTGACCAGCTGGACGAACCGCGGGTGGACTCCCGTCCCAGGCTCGCCCCCTCGTCGTCGCGAGGGGGCACCGGTGGGTGCCCGGGGCGGTGCGGATCGGCGACCGTGAGGCGTCCGGTGCGTTCCGCGGTCGCGAAGCTCGTGTCAACACCGTGTAAAGACCGCGCGTGGTGCGTAACCCTCCCCCCTCGCCCGCCGATGGTGGGGGTGACGCCGCTCACGCCGACCGAGGAGGCCGACATGTCGAGCACCACCCCGAGCCTCGCCGCCTGCCTGGTCCTGCACGGGACCACCGCCCCGCCGGCGCTCGAGGCGGACCTGCGCGACCTCGTCGGCGTCGTCGACGAGGTCGTGGTCTACGACACCGCCGACCACGTCGCCCCCGGCACGGCCGCCTTCGACGCCACCCTGCACCCGTCGGTCACCGTGGTCAGCGGCTTCTGGGCCGACGACCGCGAGCGCGCCAAGGCCGCGGCGCTGGCCCACGTGGACGCCGAGTGGGCCCTGTGCGTGCTGCCCGGCGAGAAGGTGCGCGCCGACACCGCCCGGCTTCGCGCCCTGCTCGGCGACGCCGGGGACGCCCCGGCGCTGGCGGTGCGGGTGGACGACGTGGTGCGCGGCACCCACCGCTCGGCCCGCCTGCTGCACAAGGCGGTGCCCGGCGCGGTGTGCCGCGCCGCGGACGGCCTGGTGGAGGTGCCCAGCGGCCTGCTGACCGTGGAGCAGCCGGTGACCACCACCGCGAGCGTGCCGCGCCAGCGCGGGGTGTTCGACAAGGTCTGACGCGCCTCCTCGCGCCGGGGCCGCCGTGGTGCGGCGGCTCCGGCGCGCAGGCGCGCCCGCTGGTCCGGCTCGCGAGTAGGCTCGCCGCGACACGAGGGAGGTGCCGGCCGTGACGAGCGAACCGCTGACCGCTGCCTCGACGACGCCCGGCATCGGGCGCTCCCTCTCGTGGGAGGAGTACGAGCGCCTGCCGGAGGACCCGCGTGCCGAGTACATCGACGGGCGGCTCGTGGTGAGCCCCAGCCCCACCCGCCAGCACCAGAAGGTCTCGCTCCGCCTGGCGGCCGCCCTGGAGCAGGTGCTGCCCGACGGCTACGACGTCAACGCGGGCTGGGCGTGGAAGCCGGGGCGCGACGAGTTCATCCCCGACGTCATGGTCCACCCGGTCGACGAGTCCCTAGGCAGGTCGGCGCCGCGGTTCACCGGGACGCCGGTGCTCGCGGTGGAGGTCCTCTCCTCGAACCGCGGCGACGACCTGGTCTGGAAGGCCGGCAAGTACGCCGCCGCCGGGCTGCCGCACTACTGGGTGGTCGACCCCCGCGACGAGGAGTTCCGCGCCTACGTGCTGGAGGACGGCCTCTTCGTCCCGCGCATCGTCCTGGAGCGCGGTGATCCCGCCGGCGAAGTGGGCTTCGGCGTCGCCGCCGTGACCGTCGACGTCGCGGCGCTGCTCGGTTGACCCTGCCGCCCGACCCTGCCGCCCGACCCTGCCGCGGCCCGTCACCGCCCGTCGGCGCGCCGTGCCAGCACGACCACCGGCGTCCGCGTGGAGCGCCGCGCCGCGCGCGCGTCCAGGCTCGCGTCCACCGCGCCCCACCGCCGCCACAGCCGTTCGCGCTCGGCGCCGGTGGCCTCGCGCGCCCGCACCGGCTGCGGCGTCCGGCCCGCCACGCGCACGACGGCCTCGGGGTGCGCCTGCAGGTTCAGCCACCACGCCGGGTGGCCCTCGTCCCAGCCGTTCACCGCCACCACCACCAGGTCGTCGCCGTCCTCGAGGTAGCCGAGGATCACGTCGCGCTCGCGCCCGGACCTGCGCCCGGTGGTGGTCAGGCGCAGCGCCCCCCAGCCGCGCCGGTTCGACGGCGTCCACAGGAACCGCCCGCCGCTGAGCCGGTGCAGCGCCCGGTGCACGCGCCAGGCGCCGTGCACGAACCACGCCGGGGGCGTCCTGGGCGCTCGGGTCGCCGTCGCGTCCACGGCCGTCCTCCTGCGGTGCGGGCCGGGTGGCGTCAGCCGCCCGAGAGGGAGAAGTGCTGGTAGTCCTTCAGGGTCCTCCAGTCCCCGCCCCAGGAGAAGCCCCGCGCGGCGAAGGCGCGCACCACCGCGTCCCCGGCAAGCACCCGGCCCGGCGCGGAGGAGCGGTCCAGGTGGGCGCGACCGGCTTCGGGCAGCACGGTGGTGCCGCGCACGTAGGGGTTCTGCACGGGGTTGAGGTCGATGGCCGTGCCGTAGGAGTGCTCGGAGAAGCCGGTGCCGCCGGTGACCGCGCGGCAGTTGAACGCCGAGGTGTTGTTCGCGGCCATCGAGGCGTCGTCGGAGCCGCCGAACGCCTCCACCGGCTGGACGCCGGCGATCGGGAAGCGGATCGCGTGCAGCTCGGCGAACACGTCGGCCACCGCCTGCGCGACGTCGGCGCGCACGACGAGACGCCCCTGGCGGTCGGCACCGCCGAAGTCGGTGAACGTCACCGTCACCGCGCGCAGGTCCTGCGGCGGCACCGGGCAGCCCGGCCGCCACGACGCGGACAGCTCCGCCGCGCTCACCGGGGCGATCACCGGTGCCGGCGGGGCGAGCGGCGGGGGCGGCGGGGCGACCGGCGGGGGAGGCGGCTCGGGCAGGGCGGTCGGCAGGACCGGTTCCGGTGCCACCGCCCGGGCCCGGGCCGTCACCCGCGGGCCGTCACCCGGCGCGGCCGGGGCCGTCGGGACCGCGGCGGTCCCGCAGGCGCCGATGGCGGCGAGCAGGGCGGTGCCCACCAGGGCTGCGACGCGCGGTGCTGCGCTCATGCCTCACCGTAGCGCCGGGACCAGCCGCCCGCCGGTCAGCTCCAGCACCCGGTCCGCCAGTTCCACGCCCTCGTCGCGGTGCGCGAGCAGCAGCACCGAGCGACGCCCCCGGGCGCGCACCAGGTCGCTCACCAGCGCCCGGCCGGCCTCCTCGTCCAGCCCCTCGGAGGGCTCGTCGAGCACGAGGACGGCCACGTCGGCCAGCAGCGCGCGCGCCGCGGCCAGGCGGCGGCGCTCGCCGCCCGAGAGCGGCGCGCCGCCGTCGCCCAGGCGGCTGTCCAGGCCGGCGGGCAGCTCCGCCAGCCACGCGTCCAGCCGCACGCGCTCCAGCGCGGCCAGCAGCCGGGCGTCGTCGGCGCCCGGCGCGGCCAGCAGCAGGTTCTCGCGCACGCTGGTGGCGAAGACGTGCTCGTCGTCGGCGACCAGGCCGACCACCGAGCGCACGTCGTCGCCGGCCAGGTCCGCCAGCGGCACCCCGTCCACGGTGGCGGTGCCGGCGCGCAGGTCCAGGAAGCGCATCAGCACCGCGCCCAGGGTGGACTTGCCGGCCCCGGAGGCGCCGCGCACGGTCACGACCTCGCCGGGGGCCAGGTCCAGGTCCACCCCGCGCAGGGCCGGCTCGTCCCAGCCGGCCACCGCCCCGCGCAGCGCCAGGTGCCGCCCGCCGGGGCCGGGCGCGGGCAGCGCCGCGGGCCGGGCGGGTTCGGCGGCGGGCACCGGCGAGGACAGCAGCCGCGCCGCGCGCTCCTCGGCCAGGCGGGCGCGGTGGCGGGTGCGGGCGGCGTCGGGCAGAGCGCGGGTGCTCTCGCCGACCACGGCGGCGCCCAGGACCACCGCCGCCGCCCACGCAGCCCTCGTGCCGGAGCCGTCGGCCGCCAGCGCCGCGCCCAGCACGGCCAGGCCCGCGCCCAGCAGCTGCAGCCCCGCGGTGCCCGCCGCCGCGCGCGCCCGCCGGCGCTCACCGGCCGCCAGGCGCGAGGTGCTGCGCCGCAACGGCTCCAGCGGGTCCGGCGCGCCGGTGGCGAGCAGGTCCTCCACGCCCGCGGCGGTCTCCGCGCCGGCCTGCGCCAGCGCGGCGACGTCGTCGCGCAGGGCCCCGGCGCGCCGCTCGGCCACCCCGGCGGCCACCGGCGCGGCCACGGCCGCCAGCAGCAGGCCGGGCAGCGCGGCCAGCGCCAGGCGCGGGCCGGCCAGCGCGGCGGCCAGCAGCGCGACGGCCAGCGCCGGCAGCGCCACGAGCACCGGGTGCCGCCAGCGCAGCAGCGCGTCCACCCGCGCGTCGACGTCGTGCACGAGCTGCACGAGCAGGTCGCCGGAGGAGCCGGTGCGCCGGCGCGTCAGCGGCCCGGGCACCCGCGGCACCAGCGCGGCCACCACCGCCGCGCGCCGCTGCCCCAGCCGCGACAGGGCCGCGTCGTGCGAGAGCAGCCGCTCGGCCAGCACCAGCAGCGGGCGGGCGGTGGCGCTGGCGCGCACGACGACCGCGGCCACCGACAGCGCCAGCACCGGCGGGCGGCCCGCGGCGGTGACGAGCATCCACGTGGCCGTGGCCGTCAGCGCCGCGCCGGCCAGCACGCCCGCCGCCCCGGCGAGCACCGCCAGCCCGGCGCGTGCGCGCACCGAGGCGCGCAGCCGCGCCCAGCGCCGCCCGCGCGCCGGGGAGGAGGCGCCGGGAGTTCCCGGGGTGTCCGGGGTGTGCGGGGTGTGCGGGGTGTGCGGGGTGTCCGGGGCGACGGCGCGCGCCGCCACGGGCCGCGCGACCGGCCCCGCGGGCGCGGCCTCCGCCGCGGTGCGGCTGCCGGCGGGCCGGCTCAGCCGCACGACGCGGTCGGCGGCGGCCAGCAGCGCGGGCCGGTGGGCGACGACGAGCACCGCGCACCCGGAGCGCGCCAGCTCGCGCAGCGCGGCGAGCACGGCCCGCTCCGCCCCGGCGTCCAGGTGGGCGGTGGGCTCGTCGAGCACCAGGCGCCGCGCGCCCAGGCGCACCCCGAGCAGGGTGCGCGCCAGCGCCAGGCGCTGGCGCTGCCCGGCCGACAGGCCCGCCGCGCCCTCGCCCAGCTCGCGCGCCGGGTCCAGCTCGGCGGCGGCCGCCGCCAGCGCGGCGGCCACCTCCCCGGCCGGCGCGCTGCGCCCGGCCAGGACCGCCTCGGCGACCGTGCGCGCGAACGGGAACGTCGGGCGCTGCGGCAGGTGCGCCACGGCCGCCGCGCCCAGCGGGTGCTCGACGGTGCCGGCGTCGGGCACCAGCAGGCCCGCGGCCACCCGCGCCAGCGTCGACTTGCCGGCCCCGCTGGGCCCGGCCAGCGCCACCAGCTCACCCGGCGCCACGTCTAGGTCCACCCCGAGGCCGTGCGCGCCGTCGAGCACCGCACCACCGCCCGTGCCATCGCCCGAGCCGTCGCGCAGCACCCGCACCCCGCGCAGCCGCAGGCCCGCCGCGTCCCCGCCGGCCGGCGCCGCGGGCACCGCCGCGCCCAGCAGGGCGTCGATGTCGTCGACCACGGCGCCGGCGTCGGCGGAGTCGTGGAAGCGCGCGCCGACCTCGCGCAGCGGCCGGTACGCCTCCGGCGCCAGCAGGATCACCAGCAGCGCGGTGCGCAGGTCCAGCGTGCCGCCGGCCAGGCGCACCCCGGCGGTGACCGCGACCAGACCCACCGACAGGGTGCCCACGAGCTCCAGGGCGGTGGAGGACGCGAACGCCAGGCGCAGCACGCCCACCGTGGCGCGCCGGTGCGCGTCCGTGGTGGCCGCCACGGCCGTCACCTGCCGCCCGGCGCGGCGGTGCGCTCGCAGCGTGGGCAGCCCGCGCACCACGTCCAGGAAGTGCGCCGACAGGGTGCGCGCGGCCCGCCAGCGCCGCTGCGCGCGCGCCTGCGTGGCGCGGCCCAGCAGCACCGCGAAGACCGGCACCAGCGGCAGGGTCAGCGCCACGGTCAGCGCCGAGCCGGGGTCCAGCAGCACCAGCAGCGTCAGCACCACCGGCGGCAGCAGCGCCCCGGGCACCAGCGCGGGCAGGTAGCGGGTGAACCAGCCGTCCAGCGCGGGCAGACCCTGCACGAGCAGGGCCGTCAGCCGCGCGGCGCCGTAGCGCTGCACCCCGTCCGGGCCCAGCGCCAGGGCGCGCTCGCCGGCGCGGCGGGTCAGGTCGGCGCGCACCGCGGTGGCGGTGCGCTGGGCCAGCGCGGTGGCGGCCGCGCCGGCGCCGGCGCGCGCGGCCACCGCGGCGGCCAGCACCAGCAGCGGCCCGCCGGTGCCGGTGCCGCGCCACAGCGCCACGACGAGGTCGGCCAGCGCGAACGCCTGCGCCACCAGCAGGCCCGCCGCCAGCGTCTCGGCGGCGGCCACGGCCGCGACGCCGCGCCGGGCGGGACGGGCGTGGCGCAGCAGGCGCGGGTCCACCGGCCCGCGCGGGCGCGCCGCGCCCGGCGCCGCCGCGGGTCCGGACTCGGTGGCGGGCGGCGCAGCGGTGGTGGGGGCCTCGGGGGCCGAGGTGCTCACCGGCCCGCCGGTGCCGGCTCGCGCGAGGCCGCGCGGCGCCCGGTGCCGCTGGCCACGCGGCGGCGGAAGACCCAGTACGACCACACCTGGTAGGCCAGCACGCCGGGCAGGACGACCACGCCGACCACGGAGATCAGCTCCAGCGCCGCCGGGGAGGCGGCCGCGCCGCGCAGCGTGACGTCGCCGGCGGCGCCCAGGGTGCTGGGCAGCAGCACCGCCGGGCCGTCCAGGGCGTGGGCGGTGAAGACCGCCGCGACCACCACGGCGACGGCCGCGCTGGAGGCGGCGAAGGCCAGCGCCTCCGCGCGCCGCCACGCCGCGACCGCGGCCAGGGCCAGCAGCACCGCGGCGGCGGCCACCGCCGGGTGGCCGGCGGCGGCGAACACCGCCAGCGCGCAGGTGGCCAGCGCCGGGGCGGCGGCCACCGCCAGCAGGCGGGCGCGCTCGCGCAGCACGCCGGTGGTGCGCAGCGACAGGAACGCCGCCCCGTGCACCGCGGCCAGCAGCACCCCGGCCAGGGCGCCGAGCACCGCCCACGGGCCGGTCAGCGGCTCCAGCGAGCGCGTCAGGGCGCCCAGCGCGCCGTCGCCGGCGCGCACCTCGCCGTCGGCGCCCAGGGCCAGGCCCTGCACGAGCACGCCCAGCACCGCCCCCCACAGCGCGGCCAGCAGCAGCGAGGAGGAGGCCAGGAACGCGTCGCAGCGCGCGTGCCAGCGCGCCGAGTCGTGCTTGCCGCGGAACTCCAGCGCCACCCCGCGCACGGCCAGCAGCAGCAGCACGGCGACCACGGGCAGGTACAGCCCCGACAGCAGCGCGGCGTACCAGTCCGGGAACGCGGCGAACGTCACGCCGATCGCGGCCACCAGCCACACCTCGTTGCCGTCCCAGACGGGACCGACGGTGCGCACGGCGGCCCCGCGCTCGGCGTCGCTGCGCCCCAGCAGGGGCCCGAGGAACCCGACGCCGAAGTCGAAGCCCTCCAGCACGAAGAACAGCACCCAGGCCAGCACGGCGACGCCGAACCAGATCACGGGCAGGTCCACGAGCACTCCAGTCGTTCGCGGGTCCCCGCGGGCCGGGCGGTCCGCGGGGGTCCAGCGGGTTCTCAGTAGGTGAGCGCCACGTCGGCGTCGTCGTCGGCGTCGGCGTCGGAGCCGAAGCCGGAGCCGGCGCGGGCACCGGCCGCCTCACCGGTACCGGTCGCGCCGGTGGCGGCGCGCTGCACCGGTGGCGCGTCGGGCAGGCCGCGGCGCACGAGCCGGGTGACCAGCAGGGTCCACACCCACGCCAGCGCGCCGTAGACGAGGGTGAAGGCGATGAGGCTGACGACGACCTCGGCGGCGGTCAGGCCGGGGGAGACGCCGTCGGAGGTGCGGTAGAGGCCGAGCACCAGCCACGGCTGGCGGCCGGTCTCGGTGAAGATCCAGCCGAAGGAGTTCGCGGCCAGCGGCAGCAGCGGCAGCACGGGCACCGACCACAGCACGCTCGAGGCCAGCTTCGTGTCCACGGCGATCGCCCGGCCCGGGCGGGTGACCCACAGGTGCACCAGCGCCACGGCCGCCGCGAGCATCCCCACGCCGATCATCAGCCGGAAGCTCCAGAACGCCACGGGGACCCAGGGCGTGTAGTCGCCGGGGCCGAACCGCGCGGTGTAGGCGGCCTGCAGGTCGGCCATGCCGGAGACCTCCGCGGTGAAGGAGCCCTTGGCCAGGAACGAGAGCAGGCCGGGCACCTCCAGGCTGAACGTGGGGCGCTCGGAGCCGGGCGGGGCGTAGGCGAACACCGAGAACGGCGCGGCGGTGGTCGTCTCGTACAGCGCCTCCGCGGCGGCCATCTTCATCGGCTGCACCTGCGTGATGACCTTGCCCAGCAGGTCGCCGGAGGCGGCCGTGGCCGCCCCGCCGGCCAGGGTGAGCCAGGCGCCGAAGCGCGAGAGGGTGCGGAAGGCGCCGAACTGCTCCGAGCCGGGCTCGTGCCCGCCGCGCAGCAGGTGCCACACGCCCACGGCCATGAGCAGCGCGCCGCCGGCCATCACGGCGCCGGCCATGGTGTGCGGGAACGCGGCGAGGTTGACCTCGTTGAGCAGCAGGTCGCGGAAGCTGCCCAGGCGGGCGCGGCCGGTCGTCTCGTCGATCGTGTAGGCCACGGGGTTCTGCATGAAGGAGTTCGCGGCGAGGATGACGAACGCGGAGATCGTGGTGCCCACGGCGACGACCCAGATGGTCGCCAGGTGCACCGCGCCGGGCAGGCGGTCGCGGCCGAACCACCACAGGCCCAGGAAGGTGGCCTCCAGGAAGAAGGCGAGCATGCCCTCCACGGCCAGCGTGGGGCCGAAGACGTCGCCGTAGAAGCGGGCGAAGTCGCTCCACGACAGGCCGAACTGGAACTCCTGCACCAGGCCGGTGACGACGCCGACGGCGAAGGTGGCCATGAGCAGCTTGCCGGTCAGCAGCGCCAGGCGCCCGTGCACGTCCGCGCGCGCGGCGGCCCCGCGGCGCGAGAGCACCGCGGCGCTGGTCTGCAGCAGCGCCGCGGACAGCGCCAGGCTGATGGACAGCGGGACGAACAGGTAGTGGTAGAGCGTCGTGACGGCGAACTGCAGCCGGGTCAGGTGCTCGATGTCCACCGGTGCCTCGATCGGGTGGTGGGAGGCGGCCGCCGGGCCGTCAACTACGTCCTGTCGTAGTCGAGTCCAGCGTAGACCCGGCGCCCCCCGGCGTCTACGACGAGGGGTAGTACGACGGGTCGCGTTCGTCACACCCGCTCGCGTACCATGCGCAGCGTGGGACTGGGAGAGCTCGAGCGCGACGTGATGGACCGGCTGTGGGCGGCCGGCGCACCGCTGACGGTCCGCGAGGTCCACGAGCAGCTCGCGGCCCACCGCAAGATCGCCTACACCACCGTCATGACGGTCCTGGACCGCCTGGCCAAGAAGGGCGTGGTGCGCCAGGAGCGCGAGGGCCGCGCCTTCCGCTACAGCCCCGCCGCCACCCGCGAGCAGATGGTCGCCGACCTCATGCTCGACGCCCTCGGCGGCGTGGACGCCGTGGACACGCGCCAGGCCGCCCTGGTCCACTTCGTCGGTGGTGTCTCACCGGCCGAGGCGGCCGCCCTGCGCGAGGCGCTGGACGCCCTGTCCCCGCGGGCAGCGGGCAGCACGGGGGAGACCGCCCCGGCGTGAGGCCGCGGAGGCGCCGTGCGCCGGTCCGCGGTGAGCGCCCGGTGAGCGCCCGGTGACGGCCTTCTGGTTCGCCGCCCTGGCCGTGCTGCTGTGCGGGCCGGTGCCCGCCCTGCTCGCGCGCGCCCGCTGGACGTGGCAGGTGCCCCGGGCGGCGCTGGTGCTGTGGCAGTCCATCGCCCTGGCGGCCGTCCTGGCCACGCTGGGCGCGGGCCTGTCCTCGCTGACCCTGCTGGTCACCGAGCAGCCCGGCCTGCCCTTCCTGGCCCGGCACGGCCTCGCGCAGACCACCCTCATCGGCCTGGGCTCGGCCTTCGTCGCGGTGGTCACCGTGCGCTTCTGGATCGTGGCCGTCCTCGTGGCCGTGCGCACCCGCCGCCGGCGCCGGCGCCACCGCGACCTGGTCGACCTGCTGCACCACGACGACGCCGCCCCGGCCGTGGACCGCGCGCTGCTCGGCGAGGCCGGCGCGCGCGTGCTGCGGGTGCTCACCGGCCCGGCGCGCGTGGCCTACTGCGTGCCCGGCGTCGGCGGCAACCGCGTGGTCATCAGCGACGCCGTCCTGCGCGAGCTCAGCTCCCAGGAGGTCGGCGCCGTCCTGGCCCACGAGCAGGCGCACCTGCGCGCGCGCCACGACCTGGTGCTGGAGGCGTTCACCGTCCTGCACGCCGCCTTCCCGCGCGTGGTCTCCTCCCGCGCCGCGCTGGACACCGTGCGGCTGCTGGTGGAGATGCTCGCCGACGACGCCGCGCGCCGGCGCACCGGCTCGCTGCCGCTGGCGCGGGCCCTGGTGCACCTGGCCTCCGCCCCCGGCGAGGGCGCCGGGGGCCAGGGGGAGCTGCGGGTGGGCGCCGACGCGCTGACCCGGGTGCGCCGGCTGGCCGACGAGCGCTGCCGCGGCGAGGACCGCCGCCCGCCGCACCGCCGCCTGGCGCTGGCCGCCTACGCGGTCGCGCTCGGGGTGCTCGGCGTGCCCACCCTGGCCATCGCCGTGCCGTGGCTGACGGCGAGCTGGCGCTCGCTGGCCGGCTGAGCGCCCTCGCGGCGCGCGCCGGCGTCACGCCTGCAGCAGGTAGACCTCCAGGCGCACCACGCCCGCCTCGGGCGAGGCGGCGTTGACGGCGCGCCAGAAGTCGCGCTTGGCCGAGCCCGCGAAGACCGGCCCGGCCGCGGCGTCGAGCTGGGCGTTGACCCGCCGCGCCAGCGCGGTGCCGGCCCCCGGCGTGGAGGCGGTGCCGAAGGTCAGCACGAACGCCGCCCGCCGGCCCTGCGCCGCCAGGTCGGCCGCGGCGGCCGCCACGGCCGCGCGCACGGCCTCGTCGGTGGCGTCGCGCAGCGGCAGCTCGAGGACCACCGGTGCCTGCGCCACCCCGTCGGCCGGGGGCGCGGGCGGGGCCGGGGGAGCGGGGGGCGCGGGGGGAGCCGGCGGCGGGGTCTGCACCGGCACCGGGGCGGCCACCACCACCGGGGCCGGCGGCTCGGCGCCGGCCTGCACGGCACCGCCGGCGGCCAGGCCGATGATCGTCATGGCCAGCAGCGCGTCCGCGAAGACCCACCCGGCGAAGGAGTGCGACGAGCTGCGCGGTCGGCGGCTCACGGGCGCACCCCCTGGCGGCGGGCCCCGCCCGCGCTCGGGGCGCCGGCCAGCGTGCGCGCCGGCAGCGCCACGAACTCCTCCACCGCCTCCTCGGGCTGCGCCGCGACGCGCTC
The DNA here is from genome assembly GCF_050871305.1 of Kineococcus gypseus. Classification (NCBI taxonomy): domain Bacteria; kingdom Bacillati; phylum Actinomycetota; class Actinomycetes; order Kineosporiales; family Kineosporiaceae; genus Kineococcus; species Kineococcus gypseus. The sequence continues at coordinate 30,392 of NZ_JBJLRD010000013.1, forward strand.
GGCGCGCCGCTCGGCGGCCCGCGCCGCGCGCTGCTCGGCGCCGTGGCGCTCCGAGGGGTAGCCGTCGGAGGGGTAGCCGTTGGCGGGGTAGCCGTTGGCGGGGAAGCCGTTGGCGGGCAGGGCGCCGGCGGTCGCGCCGGGGGCCGGGGCGCCGGCGGGGGAGCCCGCCGCGCCGAAGCCGTTCGCGGCGTAGCGCTCGGCGACCCGGCGCTGCGCGGCGGGCACCGGGGTCGTGGCCGGCGCGGCGGTGCGCACCGGCCGCGCGGCCGGCTGCTGCACCTGCTGCGGGGCCTGCTGCGCCACCGGCTGCGCAGTCCCCGGGCGCGCCGGGCGCTGCGGCGCGGGCGCGCCGGGCCGCGTCGCCACCCGCTCGCTGCGGTGCTCCACCCGGTGCTCCGCCCGGTGCTCAGCCTGGCGCTCCACGTGCCGCTCGACCTGGCGCTCCACGTGCCGCTCGACCTGGCGCTCGACCTGCTGCACCGCGTGCCGCACGGCCTGCTGGGCGGCCTCGTGGGCGGCCTCGTGCGCCGCCTCGTGGGCGGCCTCGTGGGCCGCCTCCCGGGCGGCCAGGTGCGCGGCCTCGCGGGCCGCCTCGCGCGCCGCGCGCTGCGCCGCCTGCGAGGCGGCCTGCTGCGGCACCGCCTCCAGCAGCGCCCCGATGCTGCCGGTCAGCTCCTCCTGCATCATCCGGCTGGCGTCGCGGTAGGCGCGGTTGACCTGGCGCACGTGGTCGTCCTGCGCCATCGCCAGCGTCTCGCGCACGTTGTGCGAGACCGCCTCCTCCAGCGCCGCGCCCAGGCTGGCCAGGGCCCGGCCCGTGGCGTCGGCGTGCTCGTGCTGCACGGCCTCCAGCCAGCTGGGCACGCCGCGCATGTCGCGCGCGGCCGCCTCCAGGCGCGCCTCCACCCCGCGCCAGGTCTCCAGCACCGCGTTCTGAGCCTCCAGCAGCGCGCTCATGCGCTCGTCGTGCCGGGCGCGGCGCTGCTGCTCGCCGGCGGCCTCGTCCAGCCCGCGCGTGGCCGCGCCCAGGGCCCGCTCGGCCGCCTCGGAGGTGCGCTGCACGTCCGCGCGCAGCGTCTCGATGGTGCGCGCGGCCTGCGCGGCGGAGGAGGCCACGTGCTCGCTGAACGCGTCGCCGGTCACGGCGGTGACCTTCTCGATGGACTCCAGCACCGTGCTCTGCAGGCGCTCCACGTGCGCGGCGGCGGTGCGCGTCAGCTCGCCCGTCACCTCCGCGGAGGCGGTGGAGATCTTCTCGACCGACTCGCGGGCGGTGGTGCTCAGCTCCTGCAGGTGGCCGGTGACCTGCGCGCCGAAGTCGGCGCTGTGCGCGCTCATCTCGCGCGCCGAGGCCGCCAGGTCCGCCATCGCCGCGCGCGTCTCGGTGGACAGCAGCGTCACCGAGGTGCTCACGCCCTCCACGGCGCCCAGGACCCGGTCGCGGCTCTCGAAGCTCTCGCGCAGCGCGTCGGCGCTGGCCCGCTCCAGCTGGCCCAGCGCGCGCTCCAGGCGGTCGGTGGACTCGCGCAGCGCCGCGCCGTGCTGGGCGCGGTCGGCGGCGATCTGCTCGGCGTGGGTGCTCATCGCCCCCGCCACGGCGCTCTCCAGGCGGGTGGCGGCCAGCGCCACCTGCGCGCCGCCGTCCTGCGCGGCGTTCGCCGCCTGGATCGCGGTGGTGCTCGCGGTGCGCACGTGGCCCACGAGGGTGCTGGTGTTCGCGTGCAGGCGGATCGTCTCGGCGACCAGGCGGCCCAGCTCGGTCAGCCCCCGCTCGAAGTGCGCGCCCAGCTGCTCGGCGGCGTTGCTGCGGTGCGGGGCCAGCGCCAGCGTGGTGCGCGAGGCCAGCGCCCGCAGCCGCTGGCGGTGGGCGGCGTCCGCGGCGGCCGCGGCGACGTCGTCGGCGCGGTGGCGGCGGTCGGTGGCCACGCTGACGGCGATGGCGGCGGCGATCAGCGCCACCGCCAGCTCCGCGACGCGGTCCAGGGAGAAGAAGGTGCGCCCGCCGAAGCCGTCCAGCCACAGCTGCAGGAAGGACAGCCCCTCGCCGCCCTCGCCCGCGGCCGTCATCTGCCCGTACGCGCGGCCGGCGAAGAGCAGGCCCGCCCACGTGACCATGACGGGGGCGAAGACCAGCACGGTGCGCAGCGCCCCCGAGCGCAGCACGCTGCGCCGCTCGGGGACCTCGGCGCCGGGGCCGTCGACGTCCAGGACGCCGAAGAGGTCCACGTCCGCCCAGCGGCCCAGGTCGTCCTGCGCGCGCAGCGCCGACCCCAGCGCGCGCAGCGCGCCCGCGCGGTGCTCGCGCCCCTCGGCCGCGGCGAGCTCACCGGCCTCGGCGGCCAGCAGCAGCAGGTCCTCGTCGAGGGGGTGCGCGGGCGCGCCCGGGTCCGCGGGGGCGCCGGGCGCACCGGGCGCACCGGGCGCACCGGGCGCACCGGCGCCGGGGCTGCCGGTGCGGTCGAGCTCCGTCGGCGAGCTGTCCTGGGGGAGCGTCATGTCCTGCCTCACGGGGTGGCTGGCGGCTGACCGGGGCCCGCGCCGGGGTGCGGTGGGGTTCCGGTGACCTCTCCTCGGCACCGCGCGCCCCGGCCTTGAGCACGCCGGGGCGCCGCGTTGCTCCGAGCGGGTGCCCCCGCGGGTGCAACGCGGGCACGCGCGGTGACGGCCCCGCCGGCCCGGGGCCCGGCGCGACCCGCCCGCCGGCCCGGCCGCGCTCGTCGCCGGGACCGCGGGGGGTGGCGCCCGTGCGCTCCCGGGCACCCGTCGGGTGGTCGCACCCGGGGCGGGCGGGGGGTGCGCCGGACACGCTGCGTGCACCCGCGCACCCCGGGTTGCGCCGAACGGGTGGTGCTGCGCGGCAGCGGGTCCAGATCGCCCCGGCGGCGGTGCCCGGCGCTCAAGCGGAGCGCCCGGTGCGCCGATCGAGTCTGCGGGTGCAGGAAGCACCGGACGGCCAGGACGGCCGCGTACGAGTTCAACGCCCCCCGGCGGCCAGCGCCGCCCGGGGCCTGCGGAGGGTGGCCCGTGTCCGATCTCACCAGTGTCGCGCTGCACACAGCGCTGGACGGTCTGCAGGCGCGGCAGCGGGCCATCGCCGACAACATCGCGAACGTCAACACCCCGCACTACACCGCGAACAAGGTCTCCTTCGAGCGCTCGCTGGCCCGCGCCGTCGCCTCCGGCGACGCCCGCGCCGCGGCCACCTCGGGCATCACCACGGCCAAGTCCCTGGAGCCCACCCGCGAGGACGGCAACAACGTCAACCTCGACCAGGAGACGATCTCCAACATCTCCACGGGCCTGAGCTACCAGACGGTGCTGTCGGCGCTGAACTCCAAGTACTCCCTGCTGCGCACCGCGATGGGCCGCGCGTGAGCGCGCGCCGGACCGGCCGCCCGGCCCCGCGCACCACCCCCCTCCCCGTCCCCGCCACCTGACCCGGAGCCCGCACCCCATGAGCATCTTCGACGCGATCGGCATCGCCGGCACCGGCGTCACGGTCAACCGCAAGTGGATGGACGCGGTCAGCGACAACCTGGCCAACATCAACACCGTCAAGCGCACCGACGAGGACGCCTTCGCGGCGCGCTACGTGGTGGCCACCGAGGCCGGCGACGGCAAGGGCACCCAGGTCGCCGGCATCGTCACCGGCAGCACCGAGGGCCGGACGGTCTACGAGCCGGACCACCCCATGGCCGACGCGGACGGGTACGTGAAGTACCCCGACATCGACATGAGCACGCAGATGACGAGCCTGATCATGGCCCAGCGCGCGTACCAGTCGAACCTGTCGGTCATCGACCGCGCCAAGGACGCCTACCAGGCGGCCCTGCAGCTCGGGAAGGCGTGAGCGTCGTGAGCATCGAGTCGATCGGCGCCGTCGGCGGCGCGCTGGGCACCCAGGCTGTCGGCTGGGGCCAGGGCATCGAGGACACCGACAACGCCCAGATGACCCGCGGGGTCACCACGGGCACGCAGCAGGTCGCCGGCACCGGCGCCGCCGCGGCGCTCGCGGGCGTCACCGGCGCCACCGGCACCGGGGCGGTGGGCGACGCCTCCGGCACCGACTTCGCGTCGCTGCTGGCCGGCGGGCTGGACAAGCTGCAGGCGGTGCAGTCCAGCGCCGACGGCCTGGCGCTGCGCGCGGCCACCGGTGACCTCACCGACGTGCACGACTACATGATCGCCAGCAATGAGGCCCAGCTGGCCACCCAGCTGACCGTGGCGGTCCGGGACAAGGCCGTCGAGGCGTTCAACGAGATCATGAGGATGCAGATCTGATGGCCAAGAGCAAGGGGCCCGCGGCGATCGTCGACGGCGCCAAGCGCTTCGGCGAGGGTTTCAAGGACTTCTCCGCCGGCCAGAAGGCCGTCGTCATCGCGGTGCTGGTGGCACTGGTGGCCGGCGGGGTGTTCTTCTCCCGCTGGGCCGCCACGCCCTCCTACGCGCCGCTGTTCTCGAACCTCTCCGGCCAGGACGCCTCGGCGATCGTCGAGCAGCTGCAGGCCGAGGGCGTGGAGTACGAGCTCGCCGACGGCGGCACCACCGTCCTGGTCCCGCAGGACGTCGTCTACGACCAGCGCCTGGCCATGTCCGGCGAGGGGCTGCCGGCCGACACCGACTCCGGCTTCTCGCTGCTGGAGCAGTCCGGGGTGACCACCTCGGAGTTCGTGCAGCAGAAGGCGTACCAGCAGGACCTCGCCAACGAGCTGCAGAAGACGATCACCTCGATCGACGGCATCGAGACCGCCAAGGTCAACCTCGCCATCCCCGAGAAGGACGTCTTCCTCGACGAGCAGGACCCCACCACCGCGTCGGTGCTGGTGAAGCTGCGCCCGGGCGCGGAGCTGTCCGACGACCAGGTCACCTCGGTCGTCAACCTCGTCGCCGGCGGCGTGGAGGGCATGGACCCGAAGAACGTCTCCGTCGTCGACGCCGAGGGCAACACCCTCTCCGGCGAGGACTCCGGCGGGTCGACGCAGCAGGCCAGGACGGGCGACTACAACAGCGCGCAGAGCCAGAACCTGCAGGCGATGCTCGAGGGCGTCCTGGGCAAGGGCAACGTCAAGGCCACCGTCAACGCGACGCTGAACTTCGACGACACCACCTCGAACTCGGTGGAGTACACCCAGCCGCAGGAGGTCGACCCGCTCGTCAGCAGCACCGACACCGAGACGTACACCGGTGCCGGCGCCGGTGCCGCCACGGGCGTGCTGGGCCCGGACAACATCCAGGTCCCCGCCGACGAGGCGAACGGCACCAGCGGCTACGAGAAGCGCTCGGAGACGCTGAACAACTCCATCAACCGCATCGAGACCACCACCCGGCAGGCGCCGGGCAAGGTCGAGCGCCAGTCCGTCGCCGTCGTCATCGACGCCGGGGCGGCCGGCACGGCCGACGTCAACGCGATCACCCAGCTGGTCACCCAGGCCGCCGGCCTGGACCCCGCCCGCGGCGACACCGTCAACGTCCAGAAGATCCCCTTCGACACCTCCGCCGCCGACGACGCCGCCGCCGCCCTCGAGGAGCAGCAGGCCGCCGAGGAGCGCGACGCGCTCGTCGGCTACGCCAAGACCGCGGCCCTGGCGCTGCTGGTGCTGGTCATGCTGGTGGTCGTCCTGCTGGCCTTCCGCCGGCGCAAGGTCGAGAAGGTCGACGTCCTGGACGTCGCCCCCATCGCCCTGGGCGACATCACCGCCGACGACGGCCTCAAGGTCCTCGACGCTCCTGCCGAGCGTCCAGTGGCGATCGAGGCGGCGCCGGTCGACCCGGCCCTGGAGGCCGCGGCGGCCCGCCGCACCGAGGTCGTCGAACTCGTCTCCCGCCAGCCCGAGGAGGTCGCGGAACTGCTCCGCGGCTGGCTCGCCGATCGGAGGTCCTGAGCCGTGACGTCCACCGAGCTCGAGGTCGCGCCCCTGTCCGGGGCGCAGAAGGCCGCCGTCCTGCTCGTGCAGGTCGGTCAGGAGAACGCCGCCAAGGTGCTCTCCCACATGCGCCCGGCCGAGATCGAGGAGCTGACCGCCGAGATCCTGCGGCTGCGCTCGGTCTCCCCGGACATCGCCGGCGTGGTGCTCGAGGAGTTCCACGGCATGATCGCCTCGCCGCTGCGCGGCGGCGCCGGCGGCATGGACTTCGCCCAGGCCCTGCTCGAGGGCGCCCTGGGCGCCGACGGGGCCGCCGAGGTCCTCGGCCGCGTCGCGGAGTCGCAGGTCGTGCAGCCGTTCCAGTTCCTGCACCAGGCCGACCCGCAGCAGATCCTCACCTTCCTGACCGGCGAGCACCCGCAGACCATCGCCCTGGTCGTGGCGCACCTGCGCCCGGACCAGTCCTCGATGATCCTCGGCGGGCTCTCCCCGGAGATGCAGGCCGACATCGCCTACCGCATCGCCACGATGGAGGCCACCAGCACCGAGTACGTGCGCCTCATCGAGGACGTCGTCCAGCGCCGCACCTCCACGGTGCTGCAGGCCAAGCAGAACACCGCCGTCGGCGGCGTGCAGCCCCTGGTCGACATCATCAACCGCGCCGACCGCGGCACCGAGCGCAGCATCCTGGAGGGCCTGGCCGCCAAGGACGCCCCGCTGGCCGAGGAGATCCGCGCCCTCATGTTCGTCTTCGAGGACATCACCACCCTCGACGACCGCGCCATCCAGCTCGTCCTGCGCGGGGTGGAGACGGCCGACCTGGCCACCGCCCTCAAGGGCGTCAAGGACAGCGTGCGCGACAAGATCCTGCGCAACGTCTCCGAGCGCGCCCGCGAGAACCTCGTCGACGAGATCGAGATGCTCGGGCCCGTGCGCACCTCGGCCGTGGAGGAGTCGCAGCAGAAGGTCGTGCAGGTCATCCGCCAGCTCGAGGAGTCCGGCCAGATCGTGCTGACCCGCGGCGGTGACGATGACTTCGTCGCCTGAGGCCGGCGCCCGCGGCTTCCGCCCCGCGCGCGGTGCGGGCTCCGGCACCGCCCCCGGGCCGGCGTTCGCGCCCGTGCCCGGCGCCGGTGCCCGCACCGGCGGGCAGCCGCGCCCCTTCACCGGCCTGCAGCTGCCGCGCAGCGCGGCGGACGAGGCGGCCCTGCGCGCCGAGCGCGAGTCCGCCCGCACCGCCGGCTGGGCGGCCGGCTGGGCGGCCGGCATGCGCCGGGCCGCCGAGGAGGCCGCCGCCGAGCGCCTGGCCGCCCGGCACGCCGCGCAGGAGGCCGCCCGCGCGGCCGAGACCGCGCGGGCCGCGGCGCTGGCGCGCGCCGAGTCCGCGCTCGCGGCCGCGGCCGCCGCGTTGCGCGCCGAGCGCGAGCCCGCCGTGGCGGCCCTGGCCGACACGGTGCTCGAGCTCGCCCTGGACCTGGCCGGCGCCGTGCTGGACCGCGAGGTCTCCCTCATGGCCTCCCCGGTCGGCGAGGCCGTCCAGCGGGCCCTGCGCCCCCTGGACGCCCGCCTGCCCGTCACCGTGCGCGTGCACCCGGACGACCTGCTCGCCCTGACGGGCGACGGCCGTCCGGGTGGCGCCGGCACCGTCGGCGACCTCAAGGGCGCCGACGGCGCTGCCGATGCAGGGCGCGTGAGCTTCCTGCCGGACCCCACCGTCACCCCGGGCGACGCGATCGCCCGCCAGGGCGACACCGACGTCGACGCGGGCCTGCGCGCCAGCGTGGCGCGCGCCCTGGAGGCCCTGGTGTCCCCGGACGCCGCGGCCGCCGCGGGCGCCGGGAGCGCCGGGAGCGCCGGGCAGCCGGCGTGAGCGCGCCCCTGGTCAGCTCCCGCCTGGCCGACGGCGTGCGCGAGCTGCTGCGCCCGCAGGTGCGGCGCGCCGCCGAGGCGGCCCGGCCCCTGGTGCGCGGGCGCGTCAGCGCCATCGTGGGCCTGTCCGTGGAGGTCGCCGGCCTCGAGGCCGCCGTCGGCGAGAGCGTGCTGCTCGGCGAGGGCCCCGGCGCCGTGCCCGCCGAGGTCGTCGCCGCCGAGGGCGGGCGCCTGCGGTGCCTGCCGCTGGGCCACCTGACGGGCCTGGCCGCCGGCGCCCCCGCCGTGGCCACCCGCCGCGCCCCCACCGTGCCGGTGGGCGCCGCGCTGCTCGGCCGCGTCGTCGACGCGCTGGGCAACCCCCTCGACGGCGGCGCCCCCCTGCACGCCGCCCCGCGCACCGCGCTGCACGCCACCCCGCCGCCGGCGCTGTCGCGCGGGCGGGTGGACACCCCCCTGAGCCTGGGCGTGCGCGCCCTGGACACCCTCGTGCCCGCCGGGCGCGGGCAGCGCTTCGGCATCTTCGCCGGCTCCGGCGTCGGCAAGTCCTCGCTGCTGTCGATGATCGCGCGCGGCACCTCCGCCGACGTCTCCGTGCTCGCCCTGGTCGGCGAGCGCGGCCGCGAGGTGCGCGAGTTCCTCGAGGACGACCTGGGCCCGGAGGGCCTGGCGCGCTCCGTCGTCGTGGTCTCCACCTCCGACGAGGCGCCCGTGCTGCGCCTGCGCGCCGCCTTCACCGCCACCGCGGTCGCCGAGTCCTTCCGCGACGCCGGCGCCGACTGCGTGCTGATGATGGATTCCCTCACCCGCACCGCCATGGCCCAGCGCGAGGTGGGCCTGTCGGTGGGGGAGCCGCCCGCCACGCGCGGCTACCCGCCGAGCGTCTTCGCGCTGCTGCCGCGCCTGCTCGAGCGCGCCGGGCCGGGCGTCGTGGGCTCCATCACCGGCATCTACACCGTGCTCGTGGACGGCGACGACCACAACGAGCCCGTCGCCGACGCCGCCCGCTCCATCCTCGACGGGCACGTCGTGCTGGACCGCCGGCTGGCCACCGCCGGGCACTTCCCCACGATCGACGTGCTGGAGTCCGTCTCCCGCGTCGCCGGGCGCGTCACCACGCCCGAGCAGCGCGCGCAGGCCACCGCCCTGCGGCGCGTGCTGGCCGCGCACCGCGACGCCAAGGAGCTCATCGACGTCGGCGCCTACCAGCCCGGCGCCAACGCCCTCGTCGACGCCGCGGTCACCGGCATGCCCGCCATCGACGCCTTCCTGCGCCAGGACGTGCACGAGAGCACCCCCGCCCCCGAGGCGTGGGCCCGCCTGGGCCGTCTCGTCACCTCCCTGGGCGGTGCCCGGTGAGCGCGCGCGCCATCCTGGCCCTGCTGAAGCTGCGCCGCGCCCAGCAGGAGGAGGCCAAGGGCGAGCTGGCCGCCGCCAACGCGCTGCTGCGCCGCGAGCAGCACCGCGCCGCCCGCGTGCGCCGCGACCTCGGCGAGGCCCACGTCAGCGACGAGACCATGGCCGCCTGGACCGCCTCGGTGGCCCGCCGCGCCGCGCTGGTCTCCGACCTGGACTCCGCCCGCGCCCTGACCCAGCGCCTCGAGCTCGACGTCGGCGCCAAGCAGGCCGCCTGGGCGCGCGCCCGCCGCGCCGAGCGCTCGCTCGAGCGCGTCGTGGAGCGACACGAGATCGCGCAGGAGCGCGCGGCGGCCGCCGCCGACCAGCGCGCCCTCGACGACCGCACGGTCGCCGAGTTCGCCGCCCGCGCCCGCCGGCGCGCCGAGATCGAAGGGGGCACCCCGTGAGCGGCATCGCCGAGGTCCAGGCCCGCGTGGCCGACATCGAGTCCCGCATCGCCGCCCTGTCCGGGACGCAGGTGCGCTCCCCGCGCCAGGCGCCCGCCGCGCCCGCCGCGCCCGCCGCGTCGGCCACGGCCGGCGCCGACTTCGCGCAGGTCCTCGCCGGCGGCGCCGTCGCCCGCGGCGCGCGCGCGGTCGACACGACCTGGAGGGGCCCGGCCGGCACCACGGGCACCACGGGCACCAGCGGTCCCGGCGGCGTCACCGGCAGCACCGGCGGCACCACGGGCGAGCGGCTGCTCGCCGCGGCCTCGAAGCACACCGGCGTGCCCTACCTGTGGGGCGGCACCACCCCGGCCGGCTTCGACTGCTCCGGCCTCATCCAGTACGCCGCGAAGCAGATCGGCGTCACGCTGCCCCGCACCGCCGCCCAGCAGGCCAAGGTCGGCACCGCCGTGCCCAGCCTCGCCGAGGCGGAGCCGGGCGACCTCGTCGTGCTCGAGGGCGGCTCCCACATCGGCATCTACGTCGGGGACGGGCGCATGCTGCACGCCCCGAAGACGGGCGACGTCGTGAAGATCTCCAAGGTCTGGGAGACCCCCACGACCATCCGCCGCCTCGGCACCGCCGCGGCCACCACCGCCGCGGCCACCACCGCCGCGGCGGGCCTGGCCGGGGCGGCGCTGCTGACCGGCGCGGCCACCAGCACCGCGAGCAGCGCCCCCGCCGGGTACGTGCGGCCCCCCGCGCTGACCACCTCGGCGAAGTCGGCGCCCTACGACGCCGCCTTCGCCGCCGCCGAGCGCGCCAACGGCCTGCCCGCCGGGCTGCTGTCCGCCGTCGCCAAGCAGGAGTCCGGCTACGACGCGTCGGCGAAGAGCCCCGCCGGCGCCGTCGGGCTCATGCAGTTCATGCCCGGCACCGCCCGCGAGATGGGCATCGACCCGCGCGACCCGTTCCAGGCCATCGACGGCGCCGGGCGCCTGCTCGCCTCGCACCTGAAGAGCTTCGGCTCGGTGCAGCTGGCCCTGGCCGCCTACAACGCCGGGCCGGGCAACGTGCGCAAGCACGGCGGCGTGCCGCCGTTCGCGGAGACCCAGAACTACGTCAGGAAGATCATGGCCACCCTCCAGAGCACCGGGAGCGCCGCGTGAGCACCTCGACCACCCTGTCCGTGACGTCGGCGCTGCCCGTCCCGGTGCGCGAGGACCGCCGCGGCTCCGCCGACGGCGGCGCGGACTTCGCGCGCTCCTTCGGCCGCGCCGTCGACGAGATGGACCAGCGCGCCGCCGAGGCGCCCGAGCGGCGCCTGCCCGAGCGCGAGCGCCCCGCCGCGCGCAGCGGCGAGCGCGCTGCGGAGCGCGCCCGCGAGCGCAGCCCCGAGCACGGTCACGACCACGAGCGCCCCGTCCAGCGCGGCGCGGACGACGCCCGGCGCTGCGCCGAGCCGCTGCGCCGCGAGCACCAGCGCCCCGAGGCGCTGCGGCGACCGGTCGAGCGCCGCCGCGCGGAGGCCACCGAGGGGCGCGCCGCCGGGGTCGCGCAGCACGGCGCGGGTGAGGCGCCCGCGCGGGGGGGCACGAGCGGCGCCGGGGACCCCGCCGAGCGCGGCACGGTGCGGGCGCACCAGCCCGTTCCCACGGACCCTGCGCTGCTCGGGCTGGCGCCGCTGCTCGCCGCCCCCGTGGGCGCAGCCCCCGTGCAGCCGTCCCCGCCCGCGGGCGCGGCGGCGACCGGCACCGCCGAGGCGGCTGCCGGCGGCGCGCCGCTGCCCGTCGGCACGCCGGTCGGCACCCCGCTGCCCGCGCTCGCGGCCCCGTCCGCGCAGGCCGGGGGCCCCCTCGCCGCCGGGTCGCCCGCCGACGGCGCGGTGCGGGCCACCGCCCCGGCCGTTCCCGCCGCGACGACCCCCGCCGCGACGACCCCCGCCGCGACGACCCCCGCTGCGACGACCCCCGCTGCGACGACCCCCGCTGCGACGACCCCCGCTGCGACGACCCCCGCTGCGACGACCCCCGCTGCCGCGGCGGCCACCCCCGCGGCGGCCGGTGCGGCCGGGCCGGTCCCCGGGTCGCCCGCCGCGGTGGCCGCTGCCGCGCCGTCGGCCCCGACGAGCGAGCCGGCCGCTGTCGCGGCACCGGGGAGCGCGGCGCCCACGGCACCGGGAGTGGCACCGCAGACGGCTCCGGCTGCCGCGCCGGTGGTCGTGGCGAGCGCCGCGCTGCGGCCGGCCGCCCTCAACGGCCAGCGCGCGGCGTCGCCGGCGAGCGGTGCACCCGCCGCCGAGGCGGCCGGTGCCGCCGCGCCGGGTGCCCCCCTGCTCGCGGCGGCCGCGGCCGCCAGCGCCCAGGGCGCCGCGGACAGCGGCAGCGGTCAGCCCGGTGGCCAGCCCGGTGGCCAGCCGGGCGCGCAGCCGGGGACCCCCCCGGCGGCCCAGCGCCCCGACGCTGCCGCGCCCTCCGCGGCGGGCGCGCCGCAGCCGGTGGTCCTGGCCGCGAGCCCCGTCGTGCCGCAGCCGAGCAGCGCGCCCCTCGTGCCGGCGGCGGCCACCGCCGCCCAGGACCCGAGCGCCTCGGCGGGAGCCGTCGTGGGCGCGCCCGTGGCGCCCGCCACCGCTGCTGCGGGCCCCGCGCCGGCCGTGGCGCCCACCTCCACGCCCCCGGCCCCGCTGCCGCTGACCAACCCGGCCGCCTTCGCCCACGGGCTCAGCGCCCGCCTGGAGCAGCTGCCGGCGGCCACCGACGCGGTGCACCGCATGTCGGTGGAGGTCAACCCGCTGGGCCTTGGTCCGGTGCAGGTCACCGCCGAGGTCCTCGACGGGGCCCTGAGCGTGCAGCTGAGCGGCGCCACCGACGCGGCGCGCCACGCGCTGCGCCAGGCCGTCGGAGACCTGCAGCGCGAGCTCGCCGGCACGTCCTTCACCTCCACCACCGTCGACGTGCGCGCCGACTCCGGCGCCGCGCAGCAGCGGCAGGGGAGCGAGGCGCACGCCGGCGGCCAGGGCGGGGACCGCGCCGGCACCGGGCAGCAGCACGGCTCCAGCGCCCCCGCGCGCCGCGGGGCCCTCTTCGGCGCGGACGAGCCGCGCTCGGTCCGGCAGGCGGCTGCGGCCGCCGCCTCGGGACGCCTGGACCTGCGCGTCTGAAGCCGGCTCACCCGGGTGCCGCACCGCGCGGCGGGGAACGACCCGGACGGGCTACAGCCGACCACCCGAACGACCGAAGGAAGAGCATGACCATCGATGCGGCCAGCGGGGCGAACCCCTACGCGTCCCTCGTGGCGAACTCCGACGCCCTCGCGCAGACGTCGGCGGCGAGGAACGCCGGCAACGCCGACACCAGCGCCAAGGCGGCCGCGAAGACCGCGGAGGACAAGGACACCTTCCTCAAGCTGCTCGTCGCCCAGCTGCGCTACCAGGACCCGTCCAAGCCGGTGGACTCCACGCAGTTCATCGCGCAGACCGCGCAGTTCTCGTCGCTGGAGACCATGCAGGACCTGGCCAAGAGCTACGCGCAGATGCTCTCCGGGCAGGACAAGCTGCAGGCCAGCGCGCTGATCGGCCAGACGGTCTCCTACGCCGGCCCCGACGGGGAGACCGTCTCCGGCGTGGTGCGGTCCGCGTCGTTCACGACCTCCTCCGCCGGCGGGACGGGCGGTGAGCCCGTGCTCGACGTCAACGGCGCCAAGGTCGTCCTGTCCAAGGTCACCGCCTTCGGCGACGCGGGCACCGCCCCGGCCGCCGCGCCCGGCTCCTCGCCGACGACCGCCTGACCCCCGCACACCCCTCGACCCCGCCAGCCCTCCGAAAGGTCTGAAGCATGCTCCGCTCCATGTTCTCCGGCGTCAGCGGCCTCCGCTCGCACCAGACGATGATGGACGTCGTCGGCAACAACATCGCCAACGTCAACACCACCGGTTACAAGAGCTCCAGCGTCGTCTTCGCCGACACGCTCAGCCAGTTGACCCAGACCTCCGGTGCGCCGCAGGGCGGCACCGGTGGCACCAACCCCTCCCAGGTCGGTCTGGGCGTGCGGGTGCAGGGCATCTCGCAGAACTTCACCACCGGCTCGGCCCAGGCCACCGGCAAGGCGACGAACCTCATGCTGGACAACGACGGCATGTTCGTCATCCAGAAGGGCGACGCGACGGTCTACACGCGCGCCGGCAACTTCGAGCTGGACAGCCAGGGCTCGCTGGTCACCGTCGAGGGCGGGTACGTGCAGGGCTGGCGCGCCGACGCGGCCGGGCAGGTCAACATCAACGGCCCGGTCGAGCGCATCATCATCAACAGCGACAACGTGCTGCCGGCGACGGTCACCTCCACGCTGGGCGTCAAGGGCAACATCGACAAGTCCGCCGCCCCGATCGCGACGACGGCCGGCGGCGCGACCACCTGGAAGACCCCCGACCAGACGTCGTCCTTCGACGTCTTCGACGCGCAGGGCAAGGCCACCCGCGTCACCGCGACGTTCGTCAACAACCCCGCGGCCGGCAGCGTCAACACCTCCGCGGCGGGCGTTAAGCCGGGTGACTCCTGGACCATCACCTACAACTGGCCCGGTGCCACGGCCCCCGTGCCCGGCGGGACGATCACGTTCGGCGCCGACGGCAAGGTCACCGGTGCGGCGCCGACCACGCCGGTCGACGTCGGCGGCGCGACCGGCGTCGTGGTGGACATGTCCACGATGACCGGTTTCGTCAGCCCCACCGGCGTCAGCAACCTCATCTCCACGGCCAACGGCTCGGCGATCGGCACGCTGAACTCCTTCGCCGTCGGCGCCGACGGCGTGATCACCGGCAGCTACTCCAACGGCCTCAAGCGCAGCATCGGCCAGATCGCCGTGGCGTCGTTCAACAACTACGCCGGCCTGCAGAAGGCCGGCGGCTCGATGTACACCGTCTCGGCGAACTCCGGCACGCCCATCATCGGCCTGCCCGGGCAGAACGGGCGCGGCGCCATCCTGTCCGGCTCGCTGGAGATGTCCAACGTGGACCTCTCCTCGGAGTTCACCAACCTGATCCTCGCCCAGCGCGGTTTCCAGGCCAACTCGCGCATCATCTCCGCCTCCGACGAGATCCTCCAGGACCTCGTGAACCTCAAGCGCTGACCCTCGCGCTGACGACGGACGCCCTCCCGGGCCGCGCACCGCGCGGCCCAGGAGGGCGTCGCGCGTTCCGCGCCCGCCCGCGCCCGCCCCGCGTCGTGCGTCGCCGTTGCACTGCAGGGGCGCCGGCCTCACCCTGCGTCACCTCCAGCCGTGCCATTAGCACGAACGGGTGCACGAGGCAACCCCCACTCAGGTCCCGTCCCGCGACGCCGATGGTAAGGGTGCAACCGGCCCACGGACGGGCCACTCCCCACCGCCAAGGACGGAAGCCCGTGATCCTCGTGACCCGCCTCAACGGGTCGGTGTTCGCCGTGAACCCCGACCTGATCCAGCGCGTCGACGCCACGCCCGACACGGTCCTGACCCTCGTGGACGGCGCCAAGTTCGTCGTCACCGAGCCGCTGACCGAGGTGGTCGAGCGCGTGATGGCGTTCCGCGCCCGCGTGGTCGCCACCGCGCACGCCCTGGAGGAGACCGGGACGGCCGACGTCCTCGAGCTGCCGGCGCACCCCGACACCCACACCACCACCAGCGACACCGACGGGGACCTGCCCGCCCCGGTCCCGCTGCACCGCAGGAGGCCGTGACCATGGACTTCGCCAGCATCGCCGGGCTCGTCATCGCGGCCGCGGCCGTCCTGTGGGCGCAGAACCACGAGGGCGGCAGCCTCGGCGACATCCTCCTGCCCGGCCCGCTCGTGCTCGTCTTCGTCGGCACGCTGGGCGTGGGCCTCATGGGCGGCACCATGAAGGACGGCCTGGGCTCGATCGCCACGCTGAAGAAGGCCTTCCTCGGCAAGCCGGCCGCCCCCGGCGACACCGTCGCCACCCTGGTGAAGATGGCCGAGCGCGCCCGCCGCGAGGGCCTGCTGGCCCTCGAGGACGCCATCAAGGCCGTCGACGACGAGTTCCTGCGCGACGGCCTGCAGACGGCCATCGACGGCACCGACCCCGACGAGCTCTACGAGATCCTCACCGCCCAGATCCAGGCCAAGAAGGCCGCGGACAAGCAGGCCGCGAAGATCTGGGGCGACATGGGCGGTTACGCGCCCACCGTCGGCATCTGCGGCACCGTCATCTCGCTGACCGTCGTGCTCGCGAACCTCTCCGACGCCGCGGCCCTGGGCCCGATGATCGGCGCCGCGTTCGTCGCGACGCTGTGGGGCGTGGCCAGCGCCAACTTCTTCTTCCTGCCCGTGCAGAGCCGCCTGATGCGCCTGTCCGGCCTGGAGGTCGCCCGCATGGAGCTGGTCGTCGAGGGCATCCTGGCCATCCAGGCCGGCTCCAACCCGCGCTCGGTCGCCAAGAAGCTGGAGAGCCTGCTGCCGCCCGGCACCGCGGTGCCGGACAAGAAGGCCGCCTGATGTCGGCCGGGAAGCGGCGCCACAAGCACGAGGAGCACGACGAGCACGTCAACCACGAGCGCTGGCTGGTCTCCTACGCCGACATGCTCACGGTCCTCATGGCGCTGTTCATCGTGCTGTTCGCCCTCAGCCAGGTCGACCAGCTGAAGTTCGCGCAGTTCAAGGCCGGCCTGCAGGAGGGCAGCGCCTCGACGAACCTGGTGCTCTCCGGCAACCAGGGCATCAACGAGGTGGACAACGGCGCGGACCCGGTCAACCTCAAGCTGCTCTCCGGCGGCGACCCGATGGAGCCGGCGCAGGCGCAGCAGGTCCTCGACAGCGCCCAGCGGGCGCAGTCGCAGGCCGACCTCGAGGCCGCGCGCGACGAGGTGCAGGACTACCGCGAGGTCATCGAGCGCATCGACCAGGCGCTGGCCGCCAACGGCGACCAGGACCAGGTCACCTACCGCATCACCGCCGACGGCCTGATCGTCGGCCTGGTGGCCGACAAGGTGTTCTTCGCCAACGCCAGCGCCGACGTCGAGCCCACCGGCCAGCGGGTGCTGGCCGCGATCGGCCCGATCCTGGCCGCGCTGCCCAACGACCTGGCCGTGCAGGGCCACACCAACTCCCTGCCGCTGTCGGCCACGACCCGCTACCGGGACAACTGGGACCTGTCGTCGGCGCGCGCCAACACGGTCGTCACCCGGTTCATCGCCGCCGACGGCGTCAGCCCGCAGCGCCTGTCCGGCACCGGCTACGCCGACAGCCGGCCGCTGTACCCGCACGAGGACCCCAAGGCCCTGGCCGGGAACCGGCGCGTCGACCTCGTCGTCGCCTCGCCGTCCTCCGACGCCGTCAAGGCCCTGCTGCCCGAGGTCGCCGCCACCACGCCGACCGACGGCCCCGCCGAGCTGCACACCCCGGCCGACGAGGCGCACGCCGAGACGGCCACCGCACCGGCGGGCGGCGGGGGAGCCGCGCCCGTCGGCATCGCGCCCGACCTGGGCGCCGGCATCGGCGGCGTGAGCGCCGCCGCCGCGCACTGACCCGACACCACCCGTAGACCGACCGACCCGAAGGACCGGAGCACACCATGGCCAAGAAGCCGAAGGCCGAGGGCGAGGCGACCGCCCCCGGCGGCAAGAAGAAGCTCATCATCGTCGCCGCCCTCGGCGCCGTGCTGCTGGCCGGCGGCACCGGCGGTGGCGTGTTCCTGCTGACCAAGGGCGAGAGCGCCGCGGCCGCCGAGGCGCCCGTCGAGGAGCACCTCACCCCCGGTGAGGTCGTCGCCCTGGACCCCATCAGCCTCAACCTCGCCGACGGGCACTACCTGAAGATCGGCCTGGCCCTGCAGGCCGTGGCCACCGAGGGCGGCGGCCACGGCGGTTCCTCCGGCCCCGACGGCAGCAAGGCCCTGGACCTGGCCATCGCCACCTTCAGCGGGCTGTCCATGGCGGACCTGTCCAACCCCGAGCAGCGCCTGCACCACAAGACCGAGCTCGAGCACAAGATCGTCGAGGCCTACACCGAGGAGCCGGCCGAGGAGGGCGAGGCCCCCCACAAGACGGTCATGGGCATCTACCTCACCCAGTTCGTCATGCAGTGACGAGCCGGCACGTCGTGCGGTGACGAGCTGAGCACGACGGATCGACCGCCCCGGGAGCGCGGCGGGCCACCACGGCCCGCCGCGCTCTCGTGCGTCCCGCCCCGGCGACCCCCCCCCGGCGCGCGCCCGTCGTCCGCGTGCTCGCCCCACCCCGTCAAGGGCAGCCCCCGGACGGCCGACCTTCTCGGGGTGAGCTCCTCCTCCCGCCGGCCGGCCCCGCGCGCGCGCCACCTGCTCGCCCCCCTGCTCGTGGTGGGCCTGCTCGTCGCCGCGCTGGTGCTGCTGCACCGCACCTTCCGCGAGCACTCCTGGGCGGAGCTGGGCGGCGACCTGCTGGCGCTGGGCCCCGGCGCGGTGCTCGCCGCCCTGGCCGCGACCGCGGTCTCGTACCTGGCCATGACCGGCTACGACGCGCTGGCGCTGCGCTACGTCGCGCACCCCCTGCCGTACCGCCGCTACGGCCCGGCCTCGTTCGTGGCCACCGCGTTCGGCAACAACCTGGGCGCCTCCGCGGTGGTGGGGGCGGCGCTGCGCGCCCGCGCCTACTCCAGCTGGCAGGTCCCCGGCCCGGCGATCACCCGCATCGTCGGCTTCAACGCGCTGACGCTGGCGCTGGGGGCGGCGGTGCTGGCCGGCGGCGGCATGGTGCACGACCCGGCCGCCGCCGGGGCGGCGCTGCGCCTGCCCGCCGCCGCGACGGCGGTCCTGGGCTCGCTGCTGCTGGCCTCGGTGGTGGCGCACCTGCTGTGGGCGGGCCCGGGGCGCCCGCTCGTCCTGCGCGGCCGGCGCCTCGAGCGGCCCTCGCGCCGCCTGGCGCTGGCGCAGGTCGTGCTGTCGACGTTCGAGTGGCTGACCATGGCCGCTGCCCTGCACGTCCTGCTGCCCGCCGGCAGCAGGCCCCCGTTCCTGACCTTCGCCGTCGCCTTCTCCATCGCCACCCTCGCCGGGCTGCTCAGCGGCGTGCCCGGCGGGCTGGGCGTCTTCGAGTCGGCGCTGGTGGTGCTGCTCGGGGCGAGCACCCCGCCCGCCGCGCTCGCGGTGGCGCTGGTGGCCTACCGGCTGTGCTACTTCGTGCTGCCGCTGCTGCTGGCCGCCGGGCTCCTCGCCGCGCACGAGGTCTCCCGCGCCGCGGGGGCGCTGCGCGCCGCGCGCGCCGCGGCCCCCGCAGCTCCCGCACCGGCGGCACCGGCGGCGCCCGCCACCCCCGCCGCCCCCGCCGCGCCCGTCGCTGCGGCCGCGGCGCGCACGCCCGCGGTGCTCGCGCTGGGCGTCGCCGCGGCCGGGGTGTTCATGGTGGTGGTGGGGGACCTGCCCGGCTCGCGGGAGCTGGACCTGTCCGCCGTCACCATCAGCCTGGCCGGGCTGGCCGCCCTGCTCACCGCCCGCGGCCTGCACCGGCGCCTGAGGGCCGCCTGGGCGGCCACCCTGGCGCTGCTGGCCGGCGTGACGGTCCTGGCGGCCGCCCACGGCGACCTCGTCCTGTCCGCGGTGACCGCCGTGCTCACCGCCCTGCTGGTGCCGGCGCGCCCGGCGTTCCACCGCGGCGCCCTCCTGGCGCGCCCGCGCAACCCGCTGCGCCCGGCCACCGCGCTCGTGCTGGTCGGGGCGGCGGTGTGGTGGCACGAGTTCAGCGGTCTGGGCGGTGCCGTCGACGCGCCCCTGCTGGTCGCCTCGGTCTCCGGCGACACGCCGGGGGCCGACCGGCTCGCCATGGCCGCCGGCGCCGTCGGCGTCCTCCTCGGCGGGCGCCGCACCTTCGCGCGGCTCAGGCCCGGCCCGCAGGTCGTGTGCGAGGAGCAGATGGCGCGCGTGGCGGACCTCGTCGCCCGCGCGGGCCGGTGCACCTCGCACCTGGCCTTCACCGGCGACAAGCGCTTCCACCTCAGCCCCACCGGCGACGCCTTCCTCATGTACCAGGTCCAGGGGCGCAGCTGGGTGGTCATGGGCGACCCCGTCGGCGACCCGGGCGACTTCCGCGACCTGGTGCGCGGCTTCGTGGAGGAGGTCGACCGCCACGGCGGCCGGCCGGTCTTCTACAACGTGCTGCCCGAGCACGCCCACCTGTACCGCGAGCACGGGCTGAGCCTGGCCAAGCTCGGCGAGGAGGCCGTCGTCCCGCTGGCCGACTTCCACCTCACCGGCCGCGCCCGGCTGAACCTGCGCAACTGCCGCAACAAGTCCCGGCGCCTGGGCCTGGAGGTCGAGTTCGTCGCGCCGCGGGACGTCGCACCGCTGCTGCCCGCCCTGCGCGAGGTCTCCGACGCCTGGCTGACCCGGCGCAACGGCAAGGAGAAGCGCTTCTCCCTGGGCGCCTTCGACGAGGAGTACGTGCGCCGCTTCCCGCTGGTCGTGGTGCGCCAGGACCAGCGGATCATCGCCTTCGCGACCCTGTGGGTCGACGGGGACGGGCGCGAGGTGCAGGTGGACCTCATGCGCCGCCTGCCCGACGGGCCGCGCACCGTGATGACCTTCCTGTTCCTCGAGTGCGTGCTGTGGGCCAAGGACAACGGCTTCACCTCGTTCAGCCTGGGCATGGCGCCGCTGTCCGGGCTGCAGACCGGCGCCGCCGCACCCCTGTGGGACCGCCTCGGGCACCTGCTGTGGACCCACGGCGAGCGCTTCTACAACTTCAGGGGCCTGCGCACCTTCAAGCAGGGCTTCGCCCCCAGCTGGCGCACCTGCTACGTCGCCGCGCCCGGCGGGCTCGCCCTGCCCCGGGCCGCGGTGGACGTGGCCGCGCTGGTCGGCGGCGGGATCCGCGGGGTCGTGCGCGGCTGAGCCCCCGGCGGTGCGCCACGCGCCGCCCCCGCCGGCGCGCCACGCGCCGTGACGGGGACGGCGCCCGTCACCCGTTCAGGTGCGCGCTAAAGGGTGACGCCCCCTCGTGCCGATAGGTGCAGCGTGGCACCCGAGACCTCCACCAGCGCAGAGCGCACGGGCGGGCGACGCTCGCGGCGGCGCGGCGTCCCCGTCCCGTACGACTTCCGGCGGCCCACCAAGCTGTCGCGCCAGCACGCCCGCGTGCTGGAGATCACCTACGAGACCTTCTGCCGCCAGTGGGCCACGCTGCTGTCCTCCACCCTGCGCACCAGCGTGCAGGTCGAGCTGGACGGCGTGCAGCAGTACTCCTACGACGAGTACGCCGCCACGCTGCCCACCCCGTCGATCATGACGGTCTTCGACCCCGAGCCGCTGGTCGGCGCCGGCGTGCTGCACCTGGACACCCCGCTGCTGCTCAGCTGCGTCGAGCGCATGCTCGGCGGCACCGGCGCCCAGGACCAGCCGCGCCGGGTGCTCACCGACATCGAGGCCGTCCTGTGCCGGGGCCTGGTCGAGCGCACCCTCGCGGAGCTGTCCGCCTCGCTGACCTCGATCGTCAACCTCGCGCCGCGCCTGACGAGCATCGAGCAGAACCCGCAGTTCGCCCAGGCCGCCGCCGCCACCGACGTCATGATCGTCGCCTCCTTCCACCTGCGGGTGGAGCAGGCCGAGGGCACCGCCACCCTGGCCCTGCCGCTGGACCCGCTGTCCGCGGCCCTGAGCGCCGCGGAGCTGCGCGTGGCCAGCCCCGAGGAGCTGCGCATCCGCCGCCTGATGCGCGACCGCCTCGACGACCACCTCGAGCACATCCCCGTCGAGGTCTCCGTGCGCCTGAACGCCGCCCACCTGCGCCCCGACGAGATCCTCGCCCTGGTGCCCGGTGACGTGCTGCGCCTGCCGCACGCGGCCGACGCCCCCCTCGAGGTCGTCGCCTCCGACACCCTCGTCGCCTCCGCCGTGGCCGGCAGCCGCGGCAGCCGCCTCGCCTGCCTGATCGTCCCGACCCCCGAGGAGACCTCCCGATGAGCACCGTGACCCACGCCGACCTGCAGGCCCTGCTCGGCGAGGCCGCCCAGGCCGCCCTGGACGTCCTCCCGCTGTCCGCGCCGGGCGCGATCACCGGTCTGGTCGACGCCGCCGCCGCCCCCGACCTGGGCGACGAGGGCACCGCCGTCTCGGCGAACTTCGCCGGCGCCTCCAGCGGCCGCGTCACCGTCATCGTGGGGGAGGAGACCCTCAACACCCTGCTGATGAGCCCCGAGGGCGCCCTGGACCCGGTCGACGCCCTGCGCCCCGCGCTGGAGACCGTCGTCGCCAGCCTGGGCCAGTGCACGCTCGACGTCGGCGTCGAGGGCGACCCGGCGGAGGCGCTCGCGGCCCTGTCGGGCGGCGCGGTCGCCGTCGTCGGCTCCGGCGGGGAGACGCTGGCCCTGATCGGCATGACGTTCTCCGCCGAGGCCCCGCAGGTCGCCGCGCCCGTCATGGCCACCCCCGGCACCAGCAGCGCCCCGGCCGGGCCGCGCCGCACGATGGACCTGCTGCGCGACGTGCAGATGGACGTCACCGTCGAGCTGGGCCGCACCAGCATGACGGTGCAGGACCTGCTGGCCCTGACCCCCGGCTCGGTCGTCGAGCTCGACCGCGCCGCCGGCAGCCCCGCCGACGTGCTGGTCAACGGCCAGCTCATCGCCCGCGGCGAGGTCGTCGTCGTCGACGAGGACTACGCCATCCGCATCACCGAGATCGTCACCCCCGGCACGGAGGCCGGCGCCTGATGGACGCCCTCGCCGCGCTGCTGCGCACCTCCGTCTCCCTCGTCGCGGTCCTCGGGCTGCTGTGGCTCATCGCCCGCTGGCTGCGCCGCTCGCGCGCGGCCGGCGCGGCCCGCGAGGGCGTGGAGGTGCTCAGCCGCGTCGGCGTGGGCGCCAAGGCCGGCGTGGCCGTGGTGCGCGTGGGCGAGCGGGCCCTCGTCGTGGGCGTCACCGAGCAGCGGGTCACCCTGCTGACCGAGGCGCCCGTCGAGGAGCTGCTGCCCGAGCCCGCCCCCGAGCCCGAGCCCGACCGCGAGCCGGCCGCCGGCACGACCGCGAGCACCGCCGGCACCCCCCGCACCACCCACCTCCCCACCCCCCGCGCCACCGCCGTCGGCGGCTCGGCGCTGTCGCCGGCCACCTGGAGCAAGGCGGTCGACGTGCTGCGAGAGAGGACGACCCGCCGGTGAGCACCCGCACCGCCCGCAGGATCGCGGCCGCCGCGCTGCTGAGCGCCGGCCTGCTGACCGCAGGCGCCTCGGCGGCCCCCGCCGCGACCACCCCCGCCGCCACGGCCCCCGCCGCCGTCGTCGCGCTGCCCGCGGCGGCCGCGCCCGTGGCCCCGCAGGCGCCGGCCGACCCGGCCGCCCCGGCCGGCTCGGTGAGCGTGGACATCGCCGGGGTCGCCGGCGTGG
Organism: Kineococcus gypseus; assembly: GCF_050871305.1. Lineage (NCBI taxonomy): Bacteria > Bacillati > Actinomycetota > Actinomycetes > Kineosporiales > Kineosporiaceae > Kineococcus > Kineococcus gypseus. Next base: position 53,249 of record NZ_JBJLRD010000013.1, read on the forward strand.
ACGGCAAGCCCAGCCAGTCGGTCACGATCCTCATCGCCCTGACGGTGCTCTCCGTGGCCCCGGCGCTGCTGCTGCTGACCACGGCCTTCACCAAGATCCTCGTGGTGCTGGGCCTGACCCGCAACGCGCTGGGCCTCATGGGCACCCCGCCCAACCAGGTCCTCGCCGGCCTGGCGCTGTTCCTGACGATGTTCGTCATGGCGCCCACGTTCAGCGCGATCAACGACGTGGCGATCCAGCCCTACCTCAAGGGCGAGAAGACCACCACCGTCGCCTTCCAGGACGGCTCGCAGCCGCTGCGCGAGTTCATGTGCAAGCAGACGCGCCCCGAGGAACTGGCCCTCATGACGAAGGCCGCCGACCGCGAGAAGCCGAAGAACTGCGCCGAGACCCCGCTGACCACCCTGGTGCCCGCGTTCTCGCTCTCCGAGCTGCGCTCGGCGTTCATCATCGGCTTCGTGATCTTCATCCCGTTCCTGGTGATCGACATCGTCGTCTCCGGGGCCCTGATGAGCCTGGGCATGATGATGCTGCCGCCCGTCACGGTCGCGCTGCCCTTCAAGCTGCTGCTGTTCGTCATGGTCGACGGCTGGGGCCTGGTCGTGAAGGCGCTCGTCGGCAGCTACGGCGGCTGAGCCCCCGCCGCGCCCACCCCGCCGCGCGCGCACCCCGCGCCGGCCCGCGCCTCACCCGGACGGCTCAAGCCCTCGCCCCGAACGGCCGATGCACCGGCCGACGCACCCCTCGACCGGAAGGCCCCGCGATGTCCGACGTGACCGTCATCCACCTGGGGATGACCGCTCTCGTCCTGGCCGCCAAGCTCTGCGCCCCCATGCTGCTGACCGCCCTGGCCGTCGGCTTCGGCATCTCCCTCTTCCAGTCCGTCACCCAGCTGCAGGAGCAGACGATCTCCTTCGTGCCCAAGCTGCTGGCCGTGGGCGTCGCGATCGTGGTGTGCGGCAAGTGGATGCTGCACGAGCTGACCGGCTTCACCGCCGGGCTGTACGAGCAGATCCCGCAGCTGCTCGTCGCCGGCGGCTGAGCCGTGCCGGGACTGCCCGCCGCCCTCGGCACCACCGTCGGGCTCGACCTGCTGCTGGCCCTGCTGCTGGCCTCGGTGCGCGCCGTGGCGTTCCTGGTGCTGGCGCCGCCGTTCGCCTCCCGCGCCGTCAACGGCCGGGTCAAGGCGATGCTGGCCGTGGCGCTGTCCCTGCCGCTGGCGGACCGGCTGCGCGAGCAGGTGCCCGCCGCCGAGCCCGCGGCCCTGGCCACCGCCGTGGTCCAGCAGGTCCTCGTCGGGGCCGTGCTGGGCGCCTTCTGCGCGCTGGTCTTCGCCGCGGTGCAGGCCGCCGGCGACCTCATCGACCTCTTCGGCGGCTTCCAGCTCGCCAGCGCCTACGACCCGCTCAGCCAGAACCAGACGGCGATCTTCGGCAAGTTCTACAACATGACGGCCACCGCCCTGCTGGTGGTCTCCGGCGGGCACCTGCTGGTGCTCCAGGGGTTCCTGCGCACGTACGAGGTGCTGCCGCTGGACGCGGGCGTGTCCGTCGCGACGGTCGCGGAGGTCTTCACCACCGGCGCGGGCCAGCTCGTGCTCTCCGCCCTGCAGATCGCCGCCCCGCTGGTCGCGGTGCTCTTCGTCGCCGACATCGGCCTGGGCCTGCTCTCGCGCGTCGCCCCGGCGCTGAACGTCTTCGCCATGAGCTTCCCGCTGAAGATCCTCGTCACCCTGACCCTGGGCGGCTTCGCCTTCGCCGTCCTGCCCGGCGTGGTGGACGACGCCGCCGGGACCGTGCGCGACACGCTCGTGCGCCTGGCGGGGGGTGGGACGTGAGCGGGGAGAAGACCGAGAAGCCCACCCCCAAGCGCCTGAAGGAGGCGCGCCAGGAGGGCAACACCCCGCAGTCGCGCGACATCGCCGCCTGGCTGACCACCGCCGCCGGCGCGCTGGTCGTCCCGCGCACGATCGAGGCCGCCGGCGAGGCCGGCCGGCAGGCCCTGCGCCGCGTGGCGGAGGTCGCCGCCGACCCCGAGCCCGGCCGCGCCCTGGGCGCCCTGGTGGGCGCCTTCGGGGCGCTGCCGGGGGTCCTGGGGCCCATCCTGGTGGTCACGGTGCTCGCCGTGGTCGTCTCCGGCGGGGTGCAGGGCACCCTGCGCCCGGCCACCAAGAAGCTCAAGCCCAGCGTCAAGTCGCTCAACCCCGTCAACGGCTTCAAGCAGCACTGGGGGCCGCAGGCGCTGTGGGAGGGCACCAAGTCGTTGCTGAAGACCGCGCTCATCGGCACCGCCCTGTGGGTCGTGGCCCGGGGCCTGACCCCCCAGCTCGTCGGGCAGGGCCTCCTGCCGCTGTCGTCGGTGCTGGCCGTCACCGGCGCGGCCGTCAGCTCCATGCTCGTCGTGACGATCCTCGTCGGCCTGCTCATCGCCGCCGCCGACTACGCGATGAGCCGGCGGCGCGTCATGAAGAAGCTGCGCATGAGCAAGCAGGACATCAAGCAGGAGCACAAGAACGCCGAGGGCGACCCGCTGCTCAAGGGCGCCATCCGCTCCAAGCAGATGGCCGCCTCGCGCAACCGCATGATGGCCGCCGTCGCCGACGCCGACGTGGTGGTCGTCAACCCCACCCACATCGCCGTCGCGCTGCGCTACGAGCCGGGCACCGGCGCGCCCAAGGTCGTCGCCAAGGGCGCCGGCGTGATCGCCGCGAAGATCCGCGAGCGCGCCCGCGAGAACGGCGTGCCCCTCGTGAAGGACGTGGAGCTGGCCCGCTCCATGTACAAGGACGTCAAGATCGGCCAGGAGATCCCCGCCGAGCTCTTCGCCGCCGTGGCCAAGGTGCTGGCGTTCGTGATGAACCTGCGCACCCGCGGCGCCACCGCCGCCCTGGGCGGCGAGGCCCACACCGTCCCCGCCTGACCGCCCGGCCCGACCGCCCGCTCGTCCCGCCCCCGTCCCCGCACGCGCCGCGCGGGCGGGGGCGCTCGCGTCCCGGGTGGGCGCGGTCGGGCTCCACCGGGCGGGCGCTCAAGCTCCGGACCCGGCGTGCCGAAGGAGGCAGTAGCCAGGACGGCGCAGCAGGGCCACGGACGGGCCCCCGGACGAGGGCACCCGAACGGGTGACCAGGACGACAGGCGGTGCAGTGCGTTCTCGCAACCTCTCGCAGCTGGCGGTGCCCGTGGGCGTCGTCGGCATCATCCTGCTGCTGGTCGTGCCGCTGCCCGCCCCGCTGCTGGACCTGCTGATCGCGGTCAACATCACCTGCTCGCTCATCGCGCTGCTGGTGACGATGGTCGTCAAGCGGCCGCTGGACTTCGCCGTCTTCCCCTCCCTCATCCTCGTGCTCACGCTGTTCCGGCTGGGCCTGAACGTCGCCACCACGCGCCTGGTGCTCTCCAACGGCTACGCCGGCAAGGTCATCGAGGCCTTCGGCCACTTCGTGATCTCCGGCTCGCTGGTCATCGGCCTGGTGATCTTCATGATCCTCGTGGTCATCCAGTTCGTCGTCATCACCAAGGGCGCCGAGCGCGTCGCCGAGGTCGGCGCGCGCTTCACCCTCGACGCGATGCCCGGCAAGCAGATGGCCATCGACGCCGACCTCAACGCCGGCCTGATCGACGAGGACGAGGCGCGCCGGCGGCGCGCCGACGTCACCGCCGAGGCCGACTTCTACGGCGCCATGGACGGTGGCTCGAAGTTCGTCAAGGGCGACGCCATCGCCGGCATCGTCATCGTGCTCATCAACCTCATCGGCGGCTTCGCCATCGGGATGGTCCAGCACGGCCTGGGCCCGGGCGAGGCCATCCAGCAGTACGCGCTGCTGAGCATCGGCGACGGCCTGGCCTCGCAGGTGCCCGCGCTGCTGCTCAGCGTCGGCACCGGCCTGATCGTCACCCGCGCCACCGGCACGGGCGACATGGGTTCGCAGGCCATCGCCCAGCTCGGGCAGAGCAAGATGGTCCTGCAGATCGCCGGCGGCGCCGCGATCGTGCTGGCGCTCGTCCCGGCCATGCCCAAGCTGCCCTTCTTCCTCGTCGCCGGGCTGTGCTTCCTGGCCGCCAGCCGCATCGGCAAGCGCGACGCCGCCGAGGCGAAGGCCGCGCAGCTCGCCGAGCTGGCCCCCGCCGCGGTCAACCCGGCCGAGGCCGCCGAGTCGCTGCTGGAGGAGATGCGCGTCGACCCGCTGGAGGTCGTCCTGGCCCCGGACCTGGTGGACCTGGTCGACACCGGCGCCGGCGGGGACCTGCTGGAGCGGGTGCGGGCCCTGCGCCGCAAGATCGCCCTGGAGGTCGGCCTGGTCGTGCCGCCGGTGCGCACCCGCGACTCCCTCGACCTGCCGGTGTCCACCTACGCGGTGCGCATCTCCGGCGTCGAGGTCGCCCGCGGCAGCGCCCCGCCCGGGCAGGTCCTGGCCCTGGGCGACAACCTCGACGCCCTGCCCGGCCGCGCCACCGTCGAGCCCGTCTTCGGCCTGAACGGCAAGTGGATCCCCGCCGAGCTGCGCCACCAGGCCCAGCTGACCGGCGCCACCGTCGTCGACCGCGCCAGCGTGCTCATCACCCACCTCGGCGAGCTCGTGCGCACCCACGCCCCGCGCCTGCTGGGCCGCGAGGACGTGCGCTCGCTGGTGGACGCGCTCAAGCGCACCCACCCGGTCGTCGTCGACGAGCTGACGCCCAGCGTCCTGACGCTGGGGGAGGTGCAGCGCGTGCTGCAGGCCCTGCTGGAGGAGGCGGTGCCGATTCGCGACCTGGCCCGCGTCTTCGAGGCGCTGAGCCTGAAGGCCAAGCAGGGCTCGGACCTGGACGGCCTCGTGGAGGCCTCGCGCAGCGCGCTGGGCCCGGCGGTGGCCGCCGTGCACGAGCAGGACGGCGTCCTGCACGTCATCACGCTGGACCCGCTGCTGGAGCACTCCCTGGCGGAGTCGCTGCGCCCGGGTGAGCACGGCGCCAGCCTGGCGCTGGACGCCGCCACCGCCGAGCACCTGGTGACCGCCTCAAGTTCCTGCCTGGAACGTGCCGAACAGCAGGGCATCTCCGCGGTCCTGGTGTGCGCCCCGCCCCTGCGGGCCCCGCTGCGCCGGCTGCTCAAGGTGGCCGTGGGCCGCCTGCACGTCCTCTCCTACGACGAGGTCAGCAACCACCCCCGGATCGAGACGGTTGGAGCGGTGAGCGGTGTCCACGCACTTGCTTCTTGAGGGGCCCGACCTGCAGGACCTGCTCGCGCAGGTCCGCGACGACCACGGAGACGCCGCCCGCGTCGTCCGCGCCGAGCGCATCCGTTCTGGAGGCGTCGCCGGATTCTTCACCAAGGAGCGCTACGAAGTGACGGTCGAGATGAACGACGACGGCACCGCCCCCGGCGCGCCGGACGCGGCGCCCGCCGCCCCCGGTGCGGCCGACGAGGCCGGTGCGGCCCCCGACTTCGAGGCGCTGCTGGCCGCCGCCGACCGCGCCGAGTCCGCGGCCGCCACCGGGAGCGCGCAGGGCGCCGAGCCGGCGCCCGCCGGCCGGCACGCCGCCCCCGCCCCGGCCCCCGCCGCGGCGGCCGGCGACGGCTTCGAGGAGGCCCGCCAGGGCCTGGTGCAGATGCTCACCGCCTCCGGCGCGGTCAGCAGCGCCCGCGCCGCCGGCCTGCTCGACGACGACGCCACCGGTGGCGCCGACGACGCTGACGACGCCGAGCGCGAGGTCGTCGAGCTGGTCGACCTCGCCGGGGCGCTGGCCGAGGCCGCTCGCCTGCAGGAGGAGCGCCGGCTGGAGGCCGAGCGCGTCGAGGCGGAGCGCGTCGAGGCGGAGCGCCTGGAGGCGGAGCGTCTGGAGGCGGAGCGTCTGGAGGCGGAGCGCCTGGAGGCGGAGCGCCTGGAGGCGCAGCGCGTCGAGGCCGAGCGCGTCGAGGCCGAGCGTCTGGAGGCGCAGCGCGTCGAGGCGGAGCGCCTGGAGTTGGAGCGTGTGGAGGCGGAGCGGCGAGCGGCCGCCCGTGCGGAGTCGGAGCGTCGGGAGGCGGAGCGGGTGCAGCAGGAGCGGGTGCAGCAGGAGCGGGTGCAGCAGGAGCGGGTGGTGGCCGAGCGCCGGGAGGCGGAGCGGCGCGAGCGGGCGCAGCGGGAGGCCGATCGGGCCGAGGCCGAGCGCCGTGAGCTCGCGCGCCGCGAGGTGCGCCGGCGCCAGGCCGAGCGCGTCGAGCGCGCCGGCGCGCCGGCGGTGCCGGGGCAGGCCCGGCCCGCCGAGCGCAGCCTGGGCGACCTGCTGGCCGCGGCGGACGCCTCCGACGGGGCCGACCGCCTGCGCGCGATGCTGGCCGCCGGGCGCGGCGGCCGCCAGGTGCGCCGCCCGGAGCCGGCGCCGGTGCGCGCGCTGCCGCCGCACCGCCCGCTGTCCACCGAGGGCGCCGGTTTCGCGGCCACCATGGCGGCCGTGCGCACGCTGGGCGGCGGTGATCGTTCGACCCGACCGAACGTGACCTCTGATGTACGCTCGGTCACTGAGCAGTCGTCGCGACCCGCGGGGACCCGTCCGGTCCGGCCGGCTGCCGCCGCAGGTGCCGACGCCCCGGTCGGTGGTCTGCCCGCTCGCACCCCGGAGGTTCGCGTGACTGCCGACCAGTTCGGCGCCGCCAACGGCGTCGCCGCCCCCCGCCGCCTCGAGCGCGGCGACCTCGCGGCCGAGGGCTTCGAGGCGCGCCGCGGTGCGCCGCGGCGTCCCGAGCTGCGCCGGCCGGCGCCGGTGGAGGACCACTTCGGCGACCGCTTCGTGGACGAGGAGCCGGCGCCGCGCGGTGCCGGCGCGTTCGAGGACCGGTACGAGGACGAGTACGACGCGCCGTTCGAGCCCGCGGGGGAGCGCCACCAGGGCGCCCTGCGCGAGGTCGCGGACGACTACGCCGAGCCCCGTGCGGGGCGCGGCGAGGTGCGCCACGAGGACCGGGCGCCGCTGGCGCCCGAGCGCACGCACAGCGCGGCCGGCGAGCGCGCCGCCCGCGACGGGGACGACAACGAGGCGGCTGACATGGACCTGACCTACCGTGATTCGATGACCACTTACAGCGATCGCCCGTCGGCCGGCCGTGCGCCCTACCGCGAGAGCCACGACTCCGGCGACGTGCTGCGCCTGGCCCGCGAGATCGAGGTGCCGGCCCCGCTGCGCGTCGGCTCCGGCGAGCTCGTCGTGGTCGTCGGCGAGGCCGACGCCGTCGTGGCCGCCGCCCTGCTCGTGGCCGACGAGGTCGGCTCCGAGGCGCCCCTGGTGCTGGGCCGCGCCGACGTGCAGAACACCGTCACTGCCGACGAGCTGCCGGCCCGCCAGGAGCAGGCCCGCCGCTGGAGCGCCCCGCTGACCGTGGCGATCCCCGCCCGCCCCACCGGTGCCGACGCCGAGCGCGCCGCGCGCCTGGCCGCCGGGATCGGCGCCTCCGCCGTCGTCGTCTGCGTGGACGCCACCCGCCGCAGCCACGCCGTCGCCGCCCAGCTGCGCGCCCTGGAGGGCGCCGGCGTGCCGGCCCGCCGCCTGGCGGTGCACCGCGCCGCCGAGAGTCCCGACCCCCTCGACGTGCTGTCGCTCGACGTCCCCGTCGGCTTCCTGGACGGGCGCCCGGCCACCTCCGGCGCCTGGGCCGGTCTGCTGCTCGACGCGACGTCCGAGCACGGCGGCACGGCGCGCTGACGCCGTGGCCAGGCGGACGACCGCCGGGGTGGCGACCGCTCCGGCCCCGGCGCAGTGGCCCGCGCTCAACGGCCGGGTGAGCGTGCACGTGCAGCTGCCCGACTCCCTGGGCGGGCAGCTGCTGGAGCTGCCCACCCGCGTGGAGGACAGCGGTGAGGACCGGCTCGTCGTGGCCGCCCCCAGCTTCACCGGCGACCTGCACCTGGTGGGTCCCGGGCTGGCGGTGACGGTCTCGTGGGCCAGCGAGCGCGGTCGGCTGCGCCAGGACTTCGTGGTCGGCGAGGTCGTGCGGCGCCGGGTGGCCTGCTGGGACCTCGTCCCCGTCGGCGAGCTGACCGTCCAGCAGCGCCGCCGCTACGTGCGCGTGCCGCTGAGCGGCGGGCTGCGCCTGCTGCCCGTGCCCGGCGACCCGGCCGCTCCCGCGGTGGCCGCCCCGGCGGGCGAGCCACCCGCCCCGGAGGAGCCCGCGGCCGCCGCGTTCATCGACCTCAGCGAGGGCGGTGCGTGCGTGCGGCTGCGCCGCGGGGCCTGGCCGGCCCCCGGCCGGCTGGTGCGGGCCGTCTTCGACCTCGACGGCGGCCCCGTCGACCAGCTCGCGGAGGTCGTGCGCGCCGCGCCCGGCGCGGGGGGCGCCGGCGAGCACGACGACCTCGTCCTCGTCTTCGTCGAACCCGTGGCGGCCGCCGACCGGCTGCGCCGCCACGTCATGCAGGTGCAGATCCGCAACCGCCGCCGGGAGGAACCGTGACCCCGATCGTCCTCGCCGCCAGCCTGCTGCTGGCCGGCCCGTCGATCGTCAGCGCCCTGCGGGGCACCGGCAGCGTCGACACGGCCCTGCTGCACCTGGCCCTGGCCCTGCTGGTCTCGGCCGTGGCCGGGCGCGTCGTGCGCACGCTCGTCGTGCGCTACCAGGCCGAGGCCGAGCTGGCCGAGGTGGCCGACGGCGAGCCCGACGGCCCGCGCGGGCCGGGCCGCCGGCGCGACGACGCCTGAGGCGCCGCCCCCCGCTGCACCCGCCGCGCCCGTCTCCGCCGCGCGGGGGCGGGCGCTCGCGCGTGCGCCACGAAACGTAGACGTGACGCCGCGGAAGCTGTTCGCGACGCATCGTCACCTATGCTGGGGCCATGCTGGTCCTGACGCGCAAGCCGGGGGAGTCCGTCGTCATCGGCGACGAGGTGGTCGTGCGCGTGCTGGAGGTGCGCGGTGACGTCGTCCGTGTGGGCATCGAGGCCCCGCGCGACGTGCAGGTGCACCGCCAGGAGGTGTACGAGGCCGTGCGCGAGGCCAACGCCGCCGCGGCCTCGGCCAGCGAGGAGGCCGTCAGCGCCCTGCAGGACCTGGTGCGCCGCACCGGCGCCTGAACGCCGCGCCCCCCGCGCCCCGGTGCGCGCACCGGACCGCGGGCCCGGCGGTGCCGTGTCCGGCGGTGTCCTGACGGGACGTGGCGCGCGTCACGCCCGTCCGGCGCTCGGCAGCGACCGGCCCGCCCGCCTATGATGATCCCCGCCGGCCCGCCCGCGGTGCCGGTGGAGATCCGCCACCTCACGGTGTGAGGACAGTGCTGTCCGCGGTTCGAGGAGCAGACGAGCGGCACCCGTGCCGTTCACCGTCCGAGACCAGGAGGTACGAGATGGACCAGAACACCCCCGTGGAGAACGCCGACGTCGTCATCGACCTGCGCGACGGCGTCGAGCTGGTCACCGTCGCCAACCCGCGGCGCGTGCGCCTCTGAGGCACCGCGCCGGCCACCGGGGCCGGTCCCGCCGCGGCGGGGCCGGCCCCGCGCGCGTGCGGCGCCGGAGCGCTCGGGCCGTGGCGCCGGAGCGCTCAGGCGTCGTGCAGCAGCCCCGCGCGGTGCCAGCGGTGCATCAGCTCGAAGCCGTTGTCGCCGCTGACCCACGGCACGGCGCTCTCGCGCGGCGCGGCGCTGGAGGTCAGCGGGTGCCCGCCGGCCAGCAGCTGCTCGGCCGGGGTCAGGCGCCGGATCGCCACCCCCGCCACGCGCTCGGGGGCGGCCGCGACGAACTCCGCGTACAGCTGCGGGTCGTGCTGGCCGTCGTCGCCCACCAGCAGCCACGTCACCTGCGGCAGCTCGCGCGCCAGGCGCGCCAGGGTGCCGCGCTTGTGGGCGCTGCCGTCGCGGAACCAGCCGGTGTTCGTCGGGCCCCAGTCCGTCAGCAGCAGGGGGCCCTCCGGGTAGCCCGAGCGGCGCAGGAAGCGCGTCATGGTCGGGGCCACGTTCCACGCCCCGGTCGACAGGTACAGCACCGGTGAGCCGGGGTTCTCGGCGACGAACTGCTGGTACATCTCCGCCATGCCGTTGACCGGCACGCGCGCCTTCTCCGTGAGCACGAAGCTGTTCCAGGCCGCCAGCAGCGGCCGGGGCAGGCGCGTGACGACGACCGTGTCGTCGATGTCGGACAGCAGCCCCAGCTGCGGCTGCGGGCCGACCACCACCAGGCGGGCGGTGCCGGTGCCCGTGCCGTCCGGCGCGCCGGGCTCCTCGCGAGGGCCCTCGCCGTCGGGGTCCACGGTCAGCGTCACCGAGTGCTCGCCCGGCGGCAGGTCCGCCTCGACGACCTCGTCGACGTACCCGCCGCGGTCGGTGCGCAGGCGCACCCGCCGCCCGTCCAGGTGGGCGGTGACCTCCACGTCCGCCACCGGCACCGACATGAAGTTGCGCCAGCCGCGCACGCTGCGCTCCGGCTCGTCGCGCACCTCGCCGGTGCGGCCCAGCAGCACCCGGCCCAGCACCCGCACCCAGCCCGGCCCGCCGTAGCAGGGGAAGGCCACCGCGCGGGCGTGGTAGCCGCGGCGGCGCAGCCCGGCCCCGAGCACCCCCTTGACGGCGTCCTCGACGCGCGCGGCGCGGTGCAGGCCGTGCTCGTCGGGCCGCGCGGTCAGGTCCAGCTCGCGCAGGCGCTCCAGGTCGCGCAGCGCCTCCTCGCGCCGTCGCAGCCGCGTCGCGCTCGTCGCCCCGTGGGTGATCACGGGTCCCACGCTAACGGGGCTCGAACCCCGCTGCGAGGCGGCGGAAGCCCTCCTCCAGCGGCACCCGCGGCGCCCAGCCCAGGGCCTCGCGCGTGCGGCGCTGGTCGAACCAGTGCGCCGTGGACAGCTGCTCGGCCAGGAAGCGCGTCATGGGCGGCTCGTCGGCCAACCGCAGGCCCGTCCAGACGCGCTGCACGACGCTGCCGGCGACCTTCGCCACCGCGGAGGGCACCCGCCGGCTCGGCGCGGGCACCCCGGCGGCCTCGCAGACGCTGGCCAGCCACTCCGCGACCGTGCGCGGCTCGCCGTTGGTGACGACGAACGCCTGCCCGTGCACGTCCTCGGCGCGGTCCAGCGCCGCCACCAGCGCGTCGACGGCGTTGTCCACGTACGTGGTGTCCAGCAGGGCGGTGCCGTCGTCCAGCAGCGGCAGGCGGCCGGCGCGGGCGCGGTCGGCGATGCGCTGCACGAGCTGCGTGTCGCCCGGGCCCAGCACGACGTGCGGGCGCACCGCGACGACCGCGAAGCCGGGGGCGTCGGCGGCCAGCGCCGCCAGCTCCGCCTGCGCCTTGGTGATCGCGTAGGAGCCGTGCGCGGCGGCCGGGTCGGCGGGGGTGGTGCCCTCGCCCACCAGCGCCGAGCCGCCGTGCGCCACCGACGGGGAGCTGACCATCACGAAGCGCCGCGCCCCGGCGGCGCGGGCGGCGGCCAGCAGCCGCTCGGTGCCGCGCACGTTCGTCTCGACGTACTCGCGGTGCGGGCCGGTGATGGACACCTTCGCCGCCAGGTGCACCACGGCGTCCACGCCCTCGCAGGCGCGCTCCAGCGCCGCGGGGTCGCTGACGGAGCCCAGCACCTCCTCCAGCCCCTGCAGCCCCGCCGGGCGGCGCTGCAGGACGCGCACGGCGTCGCGGCGGCGCGCCAGGGCCAGGGCGGTCTCGCGGCCCAGCATGCCGCTGGCCCCGGTGACGAGGACCTTCACGCCAGCCTCCCCGCGCGCTCGCCGGCCAGGACCCGCTCGGCCCAGGCGGCCACCCGCGCCCTGTCGATCTTGGAGTTGTGCCGCACGTCGGTGGGCAGGGCCGGCACGAGCAGCACCGCGGCGAGGTTGCGCCCGGTCGCCGCGCGCACCGCGCGCGCCAGCGGCGGCGCGGCGACGGTGGTGCGCCGCACCGGGCCCGTCACGGCCTCCTCCGCCTCGGCGACCACGACGAGCTGGCGCGCCGCGCGCGGGCCGACGCCCACGAGCGCCGCGCGCGCGATCCCGTCGACGGACTCCGCGCGCTGCTCGACGCCCACGGGGGTGACGACCTCGTCGGCGGTGACCACCACGTGCGCCAGGCGCCCCTCGACCCACAGCCGGCCCTCGGCGTCCAGGTGCCCGACGTCGCCGGTGCGGTGCCAGCGGCCCGCGCCCAGCGCGGCGGCCAGCTCCGCGGACGGGCGCACCCGCACGCTGTCGGCGTTCGTGGCCCACAGCTGGTCGTAGTGGTCCTTGACGTGCTCGGCGCCCACGACGACCTCGCCGGTCACCCCCGGCTCGGCCAGCACGTCCTGCCCGGCGCGCCCGTCGGCGTCCAGCGGGGCCACCCCCACCACCACGCCGGCCACGGGGTGCCCCACGCACACGCCCTCGCCCTCGCCGGCGGCCAGCACCTCCGAGAGGCCGACGTCGGTGGCCGGCAGCACCTCCGTGGCGCCGTAGGGGGTGCGCGGGTCCGTCAGCGGCATCAGCTCGCGCACCCGCCGCAGCAGCGCGGCCGGCACCGGCGCCCCGGCCGAGGACAGCTCGCGCACCCCGGCCAGCGCCTCGCGCCGGCGCTCGTCGAGCCCGCCGGCCGTGGCCAGCACGTTCACGACCGCCGTGGGGGACAGGAACGCCGAGGTGGCTCCGCTGGCCAGGACCGCGTCGGCCAGCGCCGCCGCCGTCAGCGTGGCCGGCTTCGTCACGTCCATCGCCGGCACGACGCAGGTGGCGCCCACCGCCGGGCCCAGCAGCGCGAACGGCGCGAAGGCCGTCACCAGCGGTGCACCCGGGCCGGTGCGCGTGGCCGGGGCCAGCGCGGCGGCCACCCGCGCGAACTGCTCGTGGGTGTACACCACGCCCTTGGCCGGGCCCGTGGAGCCGGAGGTGAACAGCACCGCCGCCTCCGCGGCGGGTCCGGGCTCCGGCGGCAGGCCCGCCCCGGCGGCCAGGCGGTGCGCGCCGCGCTCGGCGACCTGCACGAGCGTCGTGGCCGCCCCCACCGCGCGCAGCACCGCGTCGTCGACCGGGCCGGCGGCCACGCGCCGGCCCGGCCAGCGCAGCACCCGCGCGGCCGCCAGCGCCTTCGGCACCCCGACCACCCAGTCCACGCCGCTGGCCGTGACCGCGCGCGTCAGCCCCCGCACGCCCAGGCCGGCGTCGGCGATGACGGCCACCGCGCCCACGCGCAGCACCGCGTACAGCGCCGCGGTCAGGTCCGCGCCCGGCGGCACCAGCAGCGAGACGCGCTGGCCCGGGCGCACGCCCAGCTCGTCCAGGCCCGCGGCGATCTCGCGGGTGCGCCGCGCCAGCAGCGACCACGGCACGGTGCGCCCGGCGCCGTGCGCGCGCATCTCCACGATCGCCGGGCCGTCGTCGCCCGCGCGCTCCTCCAGCGCCCGCCAGGGCGGGGGAGCGGGCTGCGCGTGCTCGGGCGCCGCCCGCTGCGCGTCCTCGGCGTGCTCGGCGTGCTCGGCGTGCTCGGCGTGCTCGGCGTGCTCGGCGGCCGGTGCGGGCGCGCCGCCGACGGCGCGCTCACCCAGCCAGCGCAGCACCGCCGGCGCGAAGCGCGGGTCCTCCGGCGACAGGTGGCTGGCCCCGGCCAGGCGGTGCACGTCCGCCCCCGGCAGGCGGCGGCGCCAGTCGCGCAGGAACGCCTCGCCGAAGACCGGGTCGCGCGGGCCCCACAGCACCAGCGCGGGCACCGCGGCCGCGCGCAGCCGCTCCACGCCGTCGGTCACCGCGTCCAGCGCGGGCCGGCTGGGGTGGTCCGGGCCCACCGGCACGTCGGCGACGAAGCCGTGCACGCCGGCGCGGTCGGCGGCCGTGCGGTACGGCGCCCGGTAGGCGGCCACCACGTCCGCGGGCAGCGGCGGGCGCGGCAGGGACAGCGTCGTGCGCAGGAACAGGTCCGTGGAGCGCGTGACCAGCGGCAGCACGCCCGGCAGCAGCGCGGCGCGCAGCGCGCCCGGCGGTGGGGCGTCGGCCGGGTACGAGGCCGCGGTGTTGGCCACCACGAGCCCGGCCAGGCGCCCGCCCGCGCCGTCCGCGCGGTGGCGCCCGCCGGCCTGCTCGCGCTCCAGCTCCCCGGCGGCCCAGCCGGTGGCGACGATGCCGCCCCAGTCCTGGCCGACGGCCACCACCGGCCCGCTCAGCTCGAGCACCTCCAGCAGCGCGGTCAGGTCCGCGGTGCGCTGCGCCAGGGTGCGGTGCACGCCGGTGCGCTCGGAGAAGCCCATCTCCAGCTGGTCCACGGCCACCACGCGCCAGGGCACCTCGGCGGCCCCGGCCGCCGCGGCCAGGTGCCGCCACAGGTACGACCAGGTGGGGTTGCCGTGGACGCACACCAGCGTGCCGGCCACCTCGCCGGCCCCGGCGCCGGGCGCGGTGTCCAGCAGGTGCCAGGTGCGCGGCACGCCCGTGGCGTCGGGGGCCTGCACCAGCCGCGACCAGCGCGGGTCCAGGCCGGGCAGCCCCGCCGGCGGCAGCGAGGCCGGGCGCGCGACGGCGCTCACCACGGGCGCCGCGGCGCGCAGGTCCGGCGGTGCGGGCCGGCCGGGGCGCTCACCAGGCCAGCTCGAGCATCGCGGTGTTCAGGCCGGAGCCGACGCCCATGGCGATCACGCGGTCGCCGCGGCTGAGCTCCGGGGCCGTCGCCGCCAGCGTCATCGGCAGCGAGATGGGGCCCACGTTGCCCCAGCGCGGGAAGGTCATGGGCACCTTCGCCGGGTCGATGCCCACCCGCTCCACGAGCGTCTGGGTGTGCACCTTGGAGATCTGGTGGATCACGAAGCGGTCCGCGTCGCGCCAGCCCCACAGCCGGTCCCCGCCCGCGAAGGCGTCGGCGACGATCTCGATGCCCTCGGTGAGCATGAGCTTGGCGTCGGTGCGCATGTGGTCCGCGTCGCCGATGCACAGCTCGTGGTGCGCGGTGCCGGCGCGGGTGACCCCGCCGAGCACGCGGTGCGCCTCCGGGTGCTCGTCCGCCCGGCCGATCACGGCGGCGGCCGCGCCGCAGCCCAGCGTCATCGTGGCGAACTCGTTGAGGAAGTCCTTGCGGGTCACGCCCTCGCGCTGCAGCCGGGCGATCGTGCCGCGGTGCATGCTGCGCACGTCCTCCGCGCCCAGGACGACCGCGTAGCGGATCGCCCCGGCGTCGATCATGGCCGAGGCCACCTGCACGCCGTTGACCCACGCCAGGCAGGCGTTGGTCAGGTCGAAGTTCATCGCCGAGGCCGGCAGGTCCATCCCGTGGTGCACGGCGGTGGCGATGGCCGGCTCCAGGTGCGGGCGCGTGACCGTGGTGCTGATCACCAGGCCGACGTCCGCGGCGTCCACCCCCGCCTCCGACAGCGCCTTGACCCCGCACTCGGCGGCCACGTCGGCGGCGTTCTGGCCCTCGGCCCACCAGCGGCGCTCGCTGACCCCGGCCACCTTCTCCAGCAGCCCCGGCTGCAGCCGCAGCCGCTCCAGGGTCGGCGCCAGCTCCTCGTCGAAGCGGGAGGAGGGCACGACCACCGGCGCCTCCACGTGCGACACCGACAGCAGGGCTGCGTTGGCCGGACGGAAGGTCGAGTTGCCCAGCGAGTCCCGGCCTGTGGTGTCGTTCAAGGGCTTCCCCGCATCCTCGGTCCCGAGCCGCGCGGTGGGCCGGACCGGGAGCGGCCCGGGCGGGCCGGCCGGCTCGGCTGTCGCGGCGAGGGATCAGGTTAACGGTCCTGGGCGGCGGCGCCTCCCGACGGTGCGCCGCGCGCCGCGCCGCCCGCTCCGCCGCCCGCTCCGCCGCCCGCCGCGCCGCCGGCTCCTCGGGGCTCCGGCCCCGCCGCGCGCTCGGTCCCGGCGGCGCGGGCCCGTGCTCGTCCGGGGCCCTCGCCGTGCTACGGTTTCCAGCGTTCCGAGCACACCGCGAGCGGCGTGCGAGGACCACTCGTCCGGGTGGCGGAATAGGCAGACGCGCTAGCTTGAGGTGCTAGTCCTCGTATAGAGGGTGGGGGTTCAAGTCCCCCCTCGGACACGTCGGCCCAGGTCTCTGACCTGGGCCTTCGCTCTTGCCGGCTGCCGTGCCGAGCCCCGTGGGACGACGCGTGGCCGACCACCCGCCCCGGCTCGCGAGCCGTCGTCGCTGGAACGCCCGCCACGGCCGGGCGGGGCCACGAGCACGAGGTCGCAGCGGTCGGCGGCCACGGCGCGGGAGGTGTCGATCGAGGCGGCGCCGGTCGCGTCCCCGTCCCGCGCCGGGCGGGCGGACGCACCGGCAGCCCCTCCGCGCGGGCGGGCGCCAGGACGGTCGAGCGCCGGTCCTCCTCGCCCGTGGTGGCGGGCGGGGCCCCGCCGCCCCGGCTACCGCCGCCGCACCCCGACGGCACCCACGGCTCCGCGCAGACCCGAGCAGCCGATGCACCCGACGCACCCCACGCAGTCGACGCACCCGACGCAGGCGACGCACGCGGTGCAGCCGACGTCGGCCAGGCCGGCGACGATGCCGGCGCTGCCCACGACGCCGAGGCTGAGCGCGACGCCGGCACTGCCGATCACCGCGGCGCTGCCGACGACGGCCGCGCTGCCCGCGGTGGCGGCGCTACCCACCACGGCCCTGCTGTCGACGGTCGCCACGTCGCCCCCGGGAGCGGCTCCTCCCCGCTCGTCACCGGCCTGCGCTGCGACCGGGTCGTCGCCGTCCGGGTGGGGGACGCGCTCGTGGGACATGGCGGTGCCTCCTGCGTCGACGTGGCCGTCACCGGATCGGTCCGGGGTGAGGACGGCGGTCCCGGGACGGGGTCCCGGGGATCCGCGCGCGCGGGCCCGCACGTGCGAGCCGGCCACCACGGCCGTCCCCGGCTCCCGCTCCCGGGCCGCGCGCAGCCCCTCAGCCCCCGTCGCTCAGGCCCTTCGCGTGCGCCAGCACCGACGGCACGTCGAACGTCGTGCTGGTCGCCAGCCGGGGCAGCGTGGGCTGCCAGGTGGGGGCGACGTCGAGGTAGGACGTGGGGTCGGCCACGAGCAGCCCGAGCAGCACCTCGGCGACGATGCGGCCGCCCACGGGGCCCAGGCGCTCGCCGCCGCCGAGCTCGGCCTCCTTGAGCACGTAGAACCACAGCGGCGGGTGCGCCCGCACGTCCGCCGGCAGGTCGTCGATGCCCAGGTCCGACGGGGACAGCGCCGGGATGCCCATGGCCTCGGCCACGGTGGCCCCGTCGGGCAGGGCCATGCTCGCCCCGCGCAGGAGGTTGCGCTCGGCCAGCGAGCGCGGCTCGCCGTCGGTGACCCGGGACGGCAGCTGGCCGAGCAGCGGCGCCAGGTTCGTGTCGACGGCCAGGCTGAGCTGGCGCTGCTCGGCCGATCCCGGCAGGCCGTCGAAGAGGTGGTGCCACTCCACCCCCCAGAACGGGGGCAGCCGCCGGAACCCGTTGAGGGTGTTCAGCTCGTCCTGCTCGCTCGTGGGTTCGGGGCCGAACGTCGGGATGGGGCCCTGGCCGGCACCCTCGCGCGCCTGCTTGACGAAGTCGTTGATGTGGTAGCGCCCGCGCACCATCGAGTGCCCGAAGCGGTAGGCGGCGACGGCGAACTCCACCGGCACGTACGCGTCGTGACCGGGCCGGTAGAACAGCAGGTGCGGCCTGGTCAACGCGAAGGTCTGCCCGCCGGCGACGAAGCCCTCCGTGCGCAGCACGTCGTCGACGACGTCCTGGCCGACGATGCGCGGCAGGAAGTCGTGCACGACGGCCCACTGGTAGTGCCATCGGACCTGTCGCTGCGCCTCCTTGAACAGGTCGTCGCCCGTCAGGCCGGACGTCGCGGCGAGGTCGGTGATGACGCGGTTGTGGAACTGCAGCATCGTCAGGTGGAACTGCGAGACCAGCAGGTTCTCGTCGTTGCGGGGGTCGCCGATGAGCGCGCGGGAGAAGAAGTTCGGGCTGCCGCCCCTCTCGCGGGGTCCGTTGCGCGGCAGGTCCCGGCCGAGCGCGAGGTCCCCGCCCGGTCCGGTGCCCACCGCGTCGCCGAGCAGGAACGTCGTGACGCCGTCGGTCTGCTCGTAGAGGTACGGCTGGTCGGCCGGCCCGCGCCCGTAGAGGCAGTCCAGGTCGAAGCGGGGCGTGCGGAAGTTGCGCAGCCCGTCGGGGTCGTTCTGCCGCTGCAGGCTGGAGACCGGGTCGAAGGTGATGTCGTGGTCGACGAACTGCCCCAGGTAGGTGTACCCGGCGGGGATCACGCCCTCGCGCGGCCCCCCGGGTGAGACGACCATCCTCTCGGCGAGCTGCTTCAGGTGCGCCGGCTCGGGGGTGAAGACCGGCAGGTGCCGGAACATCCGCCCGAAGCGCCCCGAGCGCGTGGACGAGCTCGGCGTGGTCGCCAGGCCCCGGTGGGTGCGCGCGTGCCGGTGCAGCGACGTGGGTGTCGTGCTCGGCGGGGTGGGCGGGGTGGGCGGGGGCGTGGCCCCGTCGGTGGACGTGCGGTCCTGGACGCTCACGGTGCTCTCCTCACGGGTGGCGGTTCCGGTGTTCCTCGGGTCGGGGGCCCCTGGCGGTGCCCCACGGGGGGCGTCGCCCCCCTGCTCAGAGCGGCAGCGCCCTGCGGAAGGCGTCCAGGGCGGTGTCCGCCCACTCCAGCGCCCCCAGCGCCGGGGGCACGAGCTGCGGGGGGTGGGTGACCAGGGTGTCCCGGCGCAGCAGCCGGGCGAAGTCGACGGTGACCGGGTCGGGGCGCACGCTGCCGTCGGGCCGGTGGAACTCCACCCCGGCCAGGCGCATCACGTCGACGATCCCCTGGGCGATCAGGCCGTACCCGACCGTGGTCGGGTGCACCCCGTCGAGGGAGAACAACCCGCCCGTCGCCCTGCCCCCGCGGCCGTCGCCGGACAGGAACCTCGTGTCCGGCGGCGGGTCGAGGCGGGCCAGTTCCGCCGGCAGCGGGTACGGGCTCCACCAGGGCGGCCGGGCGTCGGGGTCCTCGACGTAGCGCCTGCTGGCCAGCCGGTCCAGCAGGGTGCACAGGTCGAACAGGTACCAGTCGCAGCCGCCGCGCCGGCCGCGCTCGACCACCTGCTCGATGCGCTCGTTGAACATGTCCACGCCGTGGTCGACGGCGCGCACCTGCGCGGCGGTCAGGTGGCGGTGGCGCTGCGGGTCGAAGCGCTGCGGGCTCGTCCACGGGCGCGCGTAGTGGGGGAAGCAGCGCGACCCCGGGGCCACCTTGGTGCCGAGGCCTCGCGCGAGCGGCGCGATGGTGACGTGCGGGACGGTGCTCCACACCACGTGCCGCGCCTCGATGGAGCCGACCTGCTCGGCGACCCGCTCCAGGTCGCGGCCGAAGCGGCTGGGCGCCCACATCGTGCAGGCGTCCTCGTCCACCGGTGGCGCGCCGTCCTCGCCGGTCCAGCGCAGGCGCAGGTCGCACACGGTGCGCAGCGCGTTGTTGGAGCCGAGCATCACCACGAGCGTCTCGATGCCGGCGTCGGTGTCCTCGTCGTGCTCGGCACCCAGCTCCCGGGCGACGTCGAAGAACGTCTTGCCCGCCGACGCCGGGTCGCCGGGGTACACGCGCAGCGCCGCGCGCTGCGCGTGCGACTGGACGACCTGGCGCAGCACGTCGTCCCGCGGCTCGGCCAGTTCCGCGGCGCACGTGCCGGCGGTGCGGGTGAGGGCGTCGTGCAGGTTCCAGCCGTACACGGCCAGCGCGTGCTGGAGCGGCCGCCCCGCCGGCGCGGGATCGCGCCCCGGCCCGCGCTCCCAGTGGTCCTCGATCTCGTCGAGCAGGTCGTGGGCGCGGAACAGCGCCAGCGGCACCTCCCACAGGTCCAGGTCGGCGCCGAAGCGCTGCTCCAGGTCGCGCAGGAGCAGTTCCAGGTTCAGCGGCAGCCCGCCGTGGGCGGGGTACTGCGGGCTGCGGAAACCCTCCCAGCCCAGCTCGTGGGCGATGACGGCCGGGTACGACAGGTCGGTGGTGCACACCGCCCCGCTCTGGAACCCGTGCGTGAGGGAGTCGCCGATCGCCACCAGCCAGTGCCGCGGCGTGCCGCGCCGGGTGCGCTCGACGCGCGTGCCCAGCGCCGGGTCGCCGGGCGGCGTGCGCCCCGGTCCGGCGGCGTACCGCACCACCTCGGCGGGGGTGTCGCGGGGCAGGCCGTCGACCTCGTCAGCGCGCACGGTCCCACCCCGCCGGCTCGCGGTGCCCGGTCCGCTCCCTGGTGCGCGCACGACGTCCCCCTCGCGTCCTCGCGGTCCTGCCCGGTGCCTGCGGCGGCCCGGGCCTCCTCGTCGCGGCCCGGCGACCGGCACCGCGAGCCCGGTGCCTGCGGTGGGGCCCGGCCCGCCAGGCCGCGCCGCCCCCCGACCGACCCCGCGAGCCCGGTGCCCCCCGAGCGCCACATCCTGCTGCCGGTGCCCGCCGAGAGGTATGCGCAACCCTGCGTAGTGCGTAGCATCCCGCCGTGGGCGTCGAGCACGACTCCCTGGCGGCGTGGGTCGACCTGGTCCACGCCCTGCTCGAGCGCGCGCCGCGACCGCGCGGCTTCCCCCACGAGGACGTCGTCGCCCTCCTGCGCAGCTCCTTCGAGGCCGAGTGCTGCACCTTCCACGCGGTCGGTCCCACCTGGGTCGACCGCGTCGAGCGGTGCTGGCCCGTCGGCCGCCTGCCGGACGCGCCACCGGGCGGACCGCCGGACGCCACCCGCCAGCCCCTGCTGCGCTGGTACGCGCTCACGCTCAGCACCGGGCCGCAGACCCTCGGCCGCGTGCCCCCCGGCGTCGCCGACCGCCGGCTGCAGGCGTCGTGGCAGGACGTGCTGCGCCCCTTCGGCCTGAGCGCCCAGCTCTCCCTGCCGGTGCTGCTGGACGCGGACGGGGCCAGGGCGTACGTGCTCACCCGCCCGGGGCACGACTACGACGAGCGGGAGTGGGCGCTCGCGCACCTGGTGCAGCCCGCGCTGAGCGCGCTGTTCGCGCAGCACGACGTGCTCGCGAGGGCGGCACCGCCCGGTGCCGACGGTGCTGCCGCCGCAGGCCTGACGGCCCGGGAGACGGCCGTGCTCGCGCTGCTGGCCGACGGGCTGACCGCCCGGGCCATCGCCCACCGGCTCGGTACCTCCCCGCGCACCGTCCACAAGCACCTGGAGCACCTCTACCGCAAGATCGGGGTGGGTGACCGCCTCGTGGCGGTGCGCACCGCGCGCGCGATGGGCCTGCTGCCGACCGGCGCACCCGTCCCGTAGCGGCGCACCCGCCCCGCGGCCGCTGCGGCGCGTCGCGCGGTCCTCCCGCGCCGCGGCCTCGTGCGCTGGCAGGATGACGTGGCATGCACCGCCAGCGCCGGCGCCGCCCGGGCTCGCACCCCCGCCCCGGGCACCGGACCGCGAGCACGGACCCGCGCGTGCCGCGCCCGCGCGGGACCGGCCGGCCGCTCGCGCCGGCCGGAGCGGCGCTCACCGTCCTGGTCGTCGCCGCCTGCACCCCCTCGTTCGCCGGCCCGCCCGCCGCAGCGGGGCGCGCGCCCGCTGCGCCCGCTGCGCCCGTCACGTCGGTCGTCGCGCGCTGGCAGGAGCACCCCGAGGAGGCCCCGGAGCTGGTGCGGGAGGCCACCGCGGTGCTCGACGAGCTGCGCACCGGCCCGCTCGAGCTGGACCTGCCCGACCTGACCGGCGCCACCTCCGTGGTCGTCGCGCTGTCGTGCCGTCAGCTGGACGCGCCCACCGTCACCAGGCGGGGCTTCCGCGGCGGCGAGGACTTCGGTCAGCAGTGGATCGTCGCCCTGCACGCCGCCCCCGGCGCCGGGCCCTCCGGGCTGCTGCCGGAGGAACCGCCGGGGGATCTCGCGGAGGAGGCGCCGGAGGAGGAGTTCGGGCAGGCGCCGGGGGAGGACGTCGAGGAGGCGCCGGGGGAGGCGCCGGGGGAGGCGCTGGACGCGCCGCCCGTCGCGCGGCCCGTCGCCCCGCCCGAGGAGCGCGAGTACGGCGTCGCCTCCAGGTGCACCGCCGGCGGCGAGGCGGCCAGCGGCGGCTACCAGGTCGAGCGGACCGGCGTGCCGCGCCGGGTCAGCGTGACGGTCGGCCCCGGCGTGCGCTACGCGCTGGGCGTGTGGGCGGTGCTGCCCGCGGCGCCGTGAGCCGGCCCGGCGCCCCCGGCCGGTCCTCTCAGGGCTCGGTGCGTCCGGTCTCGCGCGCCAGGCGCCGCTCGGCCTCCTCGGCCACCTCCGGTGCGAGGTCCTCCTCGGCGGGCACCCCGGTGGCCGCCGTGCCGTAGTCGGTGCCGATCAGGGGGACCGCTTCGCGGGCGGTGGGGTCCTCGTGCCCGGGCAGCGCCCCGGCGAGCGACTCGCCGGCGTCGGCGAGCAGCGGCGCGAAGTCCTCCTCGCCCGGCACGTCGGGCCCGCCCCCGGCGGCGTGGGCGCGGCGCGCGGGACCGGGCGCGGAGAGCGGATCCACGCCGGCCGCGGCCGCCGGCGGGGAGGGGTGCCCCGGTCCGGGGACCTCCGCGCCCTCGCCCGCGCCGGGCGCGCCCCGCCCGCTCCGCTCGTGCTCGTCCTGCTGGTCCACGCCCCGCCTCCCGACCGGCCGCCCCAGGACGGGCGCGCCACCGCCCCATGCTGAGCGCCACCCCCGCGAGGCGCAGCCCGACCCGGGTGCGCGCCGAGGCAGGGTGACCAGCGCTGCGGGGCGTCGCCGGGGAGCGGTCATCAGCCTTCGCACGTAAGTTGTGGTTATCGCGACCAGGTGAGCCGTGACGGGCGGCGCGAGGGGAACCGGTGACGGGCGCAGCCTGTCGGCGCGGCCGCCCGGACGGGCTCCACCGCGGCGCCCGACGTGCCGATGAGCCTGCGGGGGGCCGCCACGGCCCGCACCACCCGGACACGTCCCGGAGGGGGGACCACGCGTGCTCGTGCTCGTGGACCAGGACCAGGTGCTCGCCGACTTCGGCCGCGGCTTCGACGCCGGCTTCACCGCCGCCCACCCCGGTGCGCCGCACCACCCGCGCACGCGCGCCACGTCGTACTGGATCGAGGACGACTACGCGCCCGAGTGGCACGAACGGGTGCGCGCCGTCTCGGCCGCCCCCGGCTTCTTCCGCCACCTGCCGGTGATCCCCGGAGCCGTGCAGGCCTTGCACGCGATGCTGGCCGACGGCCACGACGTGCGCATCTGCACCGCTCCGCTGCGCGCCTACCGGCACTGCGTGCTGGAGAAGTTCGAGTGGGTCGAGGAGCACCTCGGGGCGGGCTGGACGGACCGCGTGGTCCTCACCCGCGACAAGACGCTGCTGTCGGCCGCGGCGGACGTGCTCATCGACGACAAGCCCGACGTGGTCGGTGCCGTGCGCGACGCCGACGCGGCGTGGACGCGGGTGTACTTCGACGCGCCGTACAACCTGCACCTGCCCGGGCGCCGGCTGCACTGGGGCACCTGGCGCCGGGTGCTGGCCGAGGTGGAGCGGGACCGCGCGGCCCGCGGGGTCCTGCGCAGCCCCCGGCGCCCCTCTGTCGAACTGACCGCCGGGCCCGGCGCCGGGCGCCGCCTCGCGGTGGTCTGAGCACCCCCCGCCCGCGGGCGGGGACCTGTCCGGGCCGCTGCCTAGGGTGGCGCGCACGCCCCGAACCCGCGCGGGCGCTCGACGGGGTGGAGGGGCGCGTGCGGCGGTTCCTGGTGGACGTGGGGCTGGCGGTGCTGGCCGCCGCGGCCGGGGCGCTGCTGGCGCTGGAGCGGGCCCGGCTGTGGGACGCCGGTCCCGCGCTCGTGACGGCGCTCGTGGTGCTCACCGCGCTGCTGGCGGTGGCCACCACCGCGGTGCAGGCGGTGCGGCGCTGGCGCGCCGAGCGCCGCGCCGCGCGCCGCGACGTGCTCGACGACCTGCTGCAGGCGGTGCTGTGGAGCGTGGTGGACGCCACCGGCCTGGACCCGCGCGACCTGGCGGTGGCCGCCTACCGGCGCCACCGCTCCTCCTGGCCGGGGGGGGCGGGGCGGGGGCGGGCGGGGGGGGGGGCGCCCGGGGGGCGCCGGGGCGCGGGGGCGGCCCGCCCGCCCCCTGACCCGCCCCCCCGGAACAGCCCGCCTCCGGTTAACCTCCGGGACGTGCCGAGCCTTCCCACCACGCGCGAGAAGCTGCTGGACGCCTTCAGCGAGCTGCTCGTCACCGCCGGTGTGCGCGCCGCCACCCTCGACGCCGTCGCCGCCGCCGCGGGCGTGTCCAAGGGCGGGCTGCTCTACCACTTCGGCACCAAGGACGCGCTCGTCGAGGGCCTGCTGGAGCGCTTCCGCGCCCTGGCCGCCGAGGACGTGCGCGGCATGCGCGCCGCCCCCGGCGGCGCCGTCGACTACTACCTGCGCACCTCCGCCGTGCAGCAGGACGACCCGCTCTCGCGCACCGGCGTGGCCGTGCTGCACCTGGCGCAGGTCGGCGACGCGCGCGCGGCGGCCGTCTTCGCCGCGGCCACCGAGGACTGGCGCGCGGCCATCGAGGAGGAGGTCGGCGACCGCGTCCTCTCGCGCGTGGTGCAGCTCGTCGGCGACGGGCTGTGGGCGGGCTCGTCCATCGGCGAGGTGCCCGCCGACGTCGACGACGTCGTCGCGGCCACCACCCGACTGCTCGACGCCGCCCGCCGGCGCTGAGGCCCGCGCGACCCCGCGCCCTGACCCGCGCCGGGACCCGCGCCGGGACCCGCGCCGGGACCCGCGCCGGGGCTCAGGCCGAGGGCTCCTCCACCGCCGCGAGCGAGGCGTCGGCGGCCACGAGCTCGGCGTAGCGCCCGCCGAGCGCGAGCAGCTCCTCGTGCGTGCCGCGCTCGACGACGCGCCCCTGCTCCAGGACCACGACCTGGTCGGCGTCGCGCACCGTGGAGAGGCGGTGCGCGATGGTCACGGTGGTGCGCCCGCGGGTGACGTCGCGCAGCGCGGCGGCCGCGGCCCGCTCGGTGCGGGTGTCCAGGGCGCTGGTCGCCTCGTCCAGCAGCAGCACCGGCGGGTCGCGCAGCACCGCGCGCGCCAGCGCCAGGCGCTGCTTCTCACCGCCGGAGAAGCGGTAGCCGCGCTCGCCGACCACGGTGTCCAGGCCCTCGGGCAGCGCGTCGACGACGGCGTCGACCTGCGCGGTGCGCAGCGCGCGGCGCAGCTCCTCGTCGGTGGCGCCGGGCGCGGCGAAGCGCAGGTTCTCCGCGATGCTCGCGTGCAGCAGGAACGTCTCCTGGGTGACCACGCCCACCGCCTCGGCCAGCGAGCGGGCGGTGAGGTCGCGCACGTCGTGCCCGTCGATCAGCACCGCCCCGGCGTCGACGTCGTACAGGCGCGCCAGCAGGTAGCCCAGGGTGGTCTTGCCCGAGCCGGTGGCCCCCACGACCGCCAGCGAGGTGCCCGCGGGCACCACGAGGTCCACGCCGCTCAGCGCGGGGCGCTCGGCGCCGGGGTAGCGGAAGCCCACCCCGCGCAGCTCCACCCGCCCGCGCGGGCGCACCAGCTCCACCGCGCCGGGCCGCTCGACCACCTCGGGGGGCGTGTCGAGGTACTCGAAGACGCGGGTGAACAGCGCCATCGAGGCGTGCAGGCGCACCAGGATGCGCAGCAGCGCCCCCAGCGGCCGGAAGAGCTGCGCCTGCAGGGTCACCAGCGCCACGAGGGTGCCGATGCTCAGCGCGGTGCCCGTGCCGCGCAGCCAGCCGCCCAGCAGGTACGTCAGCGCCGGCACCGCGGCCATCGTCAGCGTGATGAGGGACCACTGCCAGCGCCCGGCCATCTCGGAGCCGACCTCCAGGCGCGCCACCCCCTCGGACTGGCCGGTGAAGCGCTCGACGACCTCGCGGGTGCGCCCGGTGGTGCGCGTGAGCAGGATCCCCGAGACCGACAGGGTCTCCTCCACGGTGGCGGACATCTCCGCCAGCCGGCGCTGGCGCTGGGCCGTGATGCGCCGGCGCAGCCGGCCCACGCGCCGGTTCAGCCACACCGACAGCGGCAGCACCGCGAAGGAGAACAGCGCCAGGCGCCAGTCCAGGGCGAGCATGGCCACGGCCGTGACGACCACGGTGGCCAGGTTCTGCACCAGCTCGGCGCCGGTGCTGGTGACCACGGTCTGCATGGCGCCGATGTCGTTGGCGATGCGCGACTGCACCTCGCCGGTGCGGGTGCGGGCGAAGAAGCCCAGCGACATGCGCTGCAGGTGCGCGTACAGGGAGGTGCGCAGCCCGTGCATGACGGCCTGCCCGACGCGGGTGGTCAGCAGCCCCTGCACCACGTCCAGGGCGGTGCTCACCGCGGCGATCGCCACCAGCCCGCCGGTCAGCGCCGCGAGCAGCCCGAGGTCCTGGCGGGGCAGGGCGACGTCGACGACCTCGCGCAGCAGGAACGGGGCCGCCACCCCGGCCAGCGCGGCCAGCGCGATGAGCGCGCCGACCACCGACAGGGTGCGCACGTGCGGGCGGAACAGCCGCAGCACGCGCAGGACCTCCTCGCGCTGCGGGCGCGCGGCGGGCGGCTCGGCCCGGCCCGGCCGGAAGGGGTCCCGGCTGGGGTCACCTCGCACGCTCCCACCTCCGCTCGGCGGGGCCCGCCGGTGCGGGTCCTGCGCCCGTCAGGGTAGGAGTCGTCCCGGACACCCGCGCCCGGGCGCCGCGTCCCCCTATCCTGTGACGACGGGTGACGACCGCTGTCGGCACCGTGCACGGTCGGAGCGTCGGGGAGGGCCCGGCGCGCGCTCGAAGGTGTGCTGGATGCAGGCGACGCCCGCGACGGGCCGGGACGCCGACCCCCCTGCCGGCGGGTCGGTCGCGCCCGTGCTGCGCGCCCCCGCGCCGCACCCGGCGCTGCAGCGCCTGGCCACCCTGGCCGCGCGCGCCCTGTCGGCCGCCTCCGGCCGCGCCGAGCTGACCCGCGACGGCGCACCCACCGGCGCGGGCGGCGCCGCCGGCCTGCAGGCCCCCGTCGAGGAGCTGCTGAGCGCCACCGCGCGCGCCGGCGAGCCGCTCGTGGTCGCCGGCGCGCGCGCCGACGCGCGCTGGGCTGACCTGCCGGCGGTCGCCTCCGGCGTGCTCGGCGCCTACCTCGGCGTGCCCATGACCGGCACCGACGGGCGCGCGGTGGGCGTGCTGGCCGTCTTCGACCCCCTGCCGCGCTGCTGGAGCCGCTCCGACGTCGAGCTGCTGCAAGACCTGGCGGCCGTGGCCGTCGGCGAGCTGCAGCTGTCGGCGCTGTCGGTGCAGCACGAGGCCGACCGGGTGCGCTGGCGCATGGGCGTGGCCGCCGGCGGCGTCGGCAGCTTCGAGCTGGACCTGCTCACCGGCCTGCTCACGTGGGACGAGCGGATGCTCGAGATGGTCGGGTACGCCGCGGCCGAGTTCGACGGCAGCGTCGAGGCCTTCGAGGCGCGCGTGCACCCCGACGACGTACCGCGCCTGCGCGAGGCGGTGGCCGCGGCGGTGGCCGGCGACGGCCTGCTGGACGTGGAGTACCGGGTGCTGCACCCCGCCGGCACCCGCTGGGTCAAGGCCCGCGGGCAGGTGGTGCGCGACGCGGCCGGCACGCCGCTGCGGCTGGTGGGCGCCTCCTACGACACCACCGTCGAGCGCGGCAGCGACGCGCGCGTGGCGCGCGTGCTGGAGACGATGCCCGCGGCGTTCTACTCCCTGGACCGCGAGTGGCGCTTCACCTACGTCAACGCCCAGGCCGAGCGGCTGCTGGGCCGCCGCCGCGAGGACCTGCTGGGCGGGGTGCTGTGGGAGCTGTTCCCCGACGCGGCGGGCACGGCCTTCGAGCGCGAGTACCGCCGCGCGGCGGCCACCGGTGAGCCGGTGACGTTCGAGGCGCACTACCCGCCGCCGCTGGACGGCTGGTACGAGCTGCGCGCCTGGCCCGACCCGGACGGGCTGTCGGTGTACTTCCTCGACGTCGGCGCCCGCCGCGCCGCCCAGCGCGAGGCCGAGGCCACCGCGCGGCGCCTGGAGCTGCTGGCCGGGGTCAGCGCCGAGCTGAGCTCCACCCTGGACGCCCGCGAGGCGGTGGCCCGCCTGGCCCGCCACGTCGTGCCCGTGCTCGGCACCTGGTGCGTCGTCACGCTCGTCGACGACACCGGGGCCCTGGGCGACGTCGGTTCCTGGCACGGCGACCCGGCGCTGCGCGGGGTCGCCGAGCAGTACCGCCGCGTGCGCCTGGAGGGGCTGCACCCGGACTCCCCGCTGCTGCGGGCGCTGCCGCAGCAGCAGGCCGTGGCCATCCCCGCCGGCGCGACGCAGCGGCTGAGCGGGGTGCTGGCCGAGCCGGCCCGCTCGCTGCTGCAGCGGCTGGCGCCGGAGTCGACGTACATGCTGCCGCTGCGCGCCCGCGGGCGGCTGCTGGGGCTGCTGACGCTGTACCGCGACGCGGCCGCCGGTCCCCTGGACGAGGCCGACCGCCGCACCGCCGAGCAGGTCGCCGACCGCGCGGGCCTGGCGCTGGACAACGCCCGGCTGTACGCGCAGCAGCAGCACGTCGCCGAGGGGCTGCAGCGCAGCCTGCTGACCGCGCCGGTCGAGCCGGACCACCTGGAGGTGCGGGTGCGCTACCGGCCGGCGGCGCGCGCGGTGCAGGTGGGCGGCGACTGGTACGACTCCTTCCTGCAGCCCGACGGCGGCACCGTCCTCGTCATCGGCGACGTCATGGGCCACGACGTGGACGCCGCCGCCGCGATGAGCCAGGTGCGCAGCCTGCTGCGCGGCATCGCCTACTCCAGCGGCGGTTCCCCGGCGGCGGTGCTGTCCACCCTGGACGCCACCATGCGCGGGCTGGCGGTGGCCACCACCGCCACGGCCGTCGTGGCGCGCCTGGAGCAGGGCCCGGCCGACGCCGAGCGCGGGGTGACGCGGCTGCGCTGGTCCAACGCCGGCCACCCGCCGCCGGTGCTGCTGCGCCCGGACGGCTCGGTGGTGGAGCTGGACGGCGAGGAGCCGGACCTGCTGCTGGGCATCGACCCGCAGGTGCCGCGCCGCGACGAGCGGGCGGAGCTGGCGCGCGGCAGCACGGTGCTGCTGTTCACCGACGGCCTCGTCGAGCGGCGCGGGCAGGACCTCGACGAGGGCCTGGCGCGCCTGCGCTCGGTCGTCGCGGAGCTGGCCGGCGCCGACCTCGACGACCTGTGCGACGGCATCCTGGACCGCCTCCTGCCGCCGGAGCCGGAGGACGACGTGGCGCTGGTGGCGGTGCACCTGCACCCCCAGGACGGCCCGCGCCCGGCGGTGGCCGGCCCGCACCGCGTGCCCGAGGACCTGCCCCTGCCCGGGCGCTGACCGGCGCGCCCGCGGCTCCCGGCCGGGGCGGCGACCGGGGCCGCCTGCCGAACCGGGGCGCTGCGACGTCGCGCGCGGGTGCGAGCGGCTCGGTGCGGGGTCACTCCCGCGGGTCGGTGCGCCAGGTGCCCGGGGCGTCGGCGAGGCGCTCCAGGGCCGCATCCGAGAGCCGGCCGGGTTCGAGGACGCTGCGGTAGAGCAGCGGGCCCAGCACGAGGGCCGCGGCGTCGGCCAGGTCGAGGGCCGGTCGCAGCTCGCCGGAGT
Source organism: Kineococcus gypseus (assembly GCF_050871305.1). Classification (NCBI taxonomy): domain Bacteria; kingdom Bacillati; phylum Actinomycetota; class Actinomycetes; order Kineosporiales; family Kineosporiaceae; genus Kineococcus; species Kineococcus gypseus. Next base: position 82,635 of record NZ_JBJLRD010000013.1, read on the forward strand.
CGACCGCGAGCTGCAGCGCCGCGCGCAGCTGGCGGGAGGCGGCCGCGGCCGAGGCGTCGCGCCGCTGCGCGCCGTGCTCGTCCCAGACGGCGCCGTGGACGAGGGTGACGGTGACGGCCACGACCTCGGGCAGCAGCAGCTCGTCGGCCAGCACGCGCAGCCGGGCCAGCAGCCAGGGGCGCACCGGCACCTGCGGATCGGCGAAGAAGGGCAGCGACGCGCCGGCCATGGTCTCGGCGAGCATCGCCTGCGCGGTGGGCCAGTGGCGGTAGACCGTGGCGCGGCCCACGCCCGCCCGCTCGGCCACGCGCTGGTGGGTGACCGCGGTGGGTCCGTGCTCGCGCAGCAGGTCCCGGGCGGCTCCCAGCATCACCTGGCGGCTGCGCCGGGCGCGCGGATCGGTCGGGGCGCTCACCCCGCCAGCGTATGAGACATCTTGACTCGTAAGTGGGCGAGCGCCATGCTCCTTCTATGAGACAAAGTGACTCAAAAGTGGGGCGCATCGTCCTCCTCGGTGCCGGTGGGCGCACGGGCCGCGCGGTGCTGGAGGTGGCCGCTCGACGCGGTCGCGCCGTCACCGCGGTCGTGCGCCGAGCCGCGGCGCCGCCGCCGCGCACCGGCGTGCGGGGGGACGTGCCGCAGGACGGGCCGGAGGACGGGCAGCGGGGCGTGCGGCACGTCGTCGTCGCCGACCCCGGCGCCCGCGGAGCGCTGGACGCCGTGATCGGGCCCCTCGACGCGGTCGTCAGCGTGCTGGGACCCACCGGGCGCGGGCCGAGCACCGCGTGCACCGACGTGGTGGGCTCGGCGCTGGCGTCGATGGCCCGCACCGGTGCGCGCCGGCTGATCGTGGTCAGCGCCCACGGCGCGGCCGAGAGCCGGGACCGCTCGCCGTACTGCCTGGCGCTGTGGGCGGTCGAGGCGCACAAGATGCGCGACAAGGAGTCGATGGAGGAGCTGGTGCGCGCCTCGGGCGTCGAGTGGACCGTCGTGCGCCCGCCCGCCCTGAAGGACGGGGCCCCCACCGGCCGCTACCGCACCGGTGAGGACCTGCGCATCACGCTGACCTCCTCGATCACCCGAGCGGACCTGGCCGACTTCCTCGTGCACGAGGCGGCCGCAGGCGCCTTCGTGCACCGCACCCCTCGGATCGCGGCGTGAACGCCGACCGCTCCGCCCCGTCGTCCCGCGCCGCCGGTGCCGCGGGGCACCGGGTGCGCGTCGACCTGCGCGGGCGCACGGCGCTGGTCACCGGCGGCACCGGCGGCATGGGCCGGGTGGTCGTCACCGAGCTGGCCCGCGCCGGAGCGCACGTGCTGACCGTCTCGCGCGATGCGAGCAGGGGCCGGCACCTGCGCGAGCAGATCGCCCGCGAGGTCGGCGCCGACCGCGTGCAGGTCCTCACCGGGGACCTGTCCGTGCGGGCGGACCTGCACGCCCTCGCCGAGCGCGTCAAGGCCGAGCACCCCGAGCTGCACCTGCTGGTCAACAACGCCGGTGCGCACTACCGCACCCGCGGCCTGAGCGCCGACGGCGTCGAACGCCACGTGGCCGTGAACCACCTCGCCGGCTTCACCTTGACGTACCTGCTGCAGGACCAGCTGCGCGCAGCCGCCGCGGCGGGCACCGGCCCGGCCCACGGCGTGGCGGCTGGCGGCGTCGGCGCCCGCGTCGTCGACGTCGTCTCCGACACCGTCAACGACACCCGCACCCTCAAGCTGGGCGGCTCGCCCCGCCCGGTGCGCCTGGATCCAGCGCAGCTGGTCGACCTGAGGCGGATCAACCCCGCCGAGGGCTTCGTCGCCTTCGAGGCCTACGCGCGCGCCAAGCTGCTCACCACCATGTGCGCGCTGGAGTTCGCCCACCGCCTGGCCGCTGACGGCGTCGCCGTGAACTGCGTGCACCCCGGCATCGTCAGCACCGGCATCGTCGACGACCTGGTGCCCACCTGGCTGCGCCCGCTGCGCCCGCTGCTGCACCGGGTCCTGCTGACGCCCGAGCAGGGCGCCGCCTCCACCCTGCGCCTGGCCACCGATCCCGAGGTGACCGGCACGGGCCTGTACTGCAGGCGCAGCACCCCGGCGCCCGCCCCGGCGGCGGTCCACGACCCGCGGCTGCGCGCCGCGGCGTGGGCCCTCAGCCGCGACTGGGCCGAGACGCCCTGACGCGCTCGGTGCCCGGGCCCGCTCGACCCGAGCCCGCTCGACTCGGCGCCACAGGCCGGTCGTCACCCGCCTCCGCGACGGCCGCGCCCGACCGCGGTGCCGGAGCGCTCTCCCGTCGCTCGGAACACCGTCGCGCCCGCGGGTGCTGACCTCGGGTGTGAGCACCCACGACGGCACCACCTCGCCCGGCACCCCCGCAGCGCCCGTCGACCTCGGCGCCTCCTGGCCGGGCGACACCGGGAGCGACCGCGCCCCGACGCCGGTGCGCACGCCGCCGGAGGGCGCGCACGCCCTGGTGGTCGGCGCCACGGGCATCACCGGCTCGGCGCTGGTGCGCCAGCTCGTGGACGCCGGGTGGCGCACGACGGGCCTCTCGCGCCGCCCGCCCGCCGACGAGCGCGCTGCGCACGCAGCGGCCGACCTGACCTCGCGGTCGTCGCTGGAGCAGGCGTTGGCCGGCCTGCGCCCGACGCACGTGTTCATCGGCGCGTGGGCCCGGCAGGACACCGAGGCCGAGAACATCCGCGTCAACGGCGGGATGGTCCGCGACCTGCTCGCCGTCCTCGGGCCGCAGGGCTCGGTGCGGCACGCCGCGCTGGTCACCGGGCTCAAGCACTACCTCGGGCCCTTCGAGGCCTACGGCCGCGGTGAGATGCCCGACACGCCCTTCCTCGAGGACTCCGCGCGCCTGCCCGTGGACAACTTCTACTACGCGCAGGAGGACGAGCTGTTCGCCGCCGCCGCTCTCCACGGCTTCTCCTGGAGCGTGCACCGCTCGCACACCGTCCTCGGCCACGCCGTGGGCAACGCGATGAACATGGCCTCGACCCTGGGCGCCTACGCCGGGGTGCAGCGCCACCTCGGTCGGCCGTTCGTCTTCCCCGGCTCGCGCGAGCAGTGGGACGGCGTGGTCGACATCACCGACGCCGACCTGCTGGCCGACCACCAGGTGTGGGCCGCGACCACCCCGGCGGCCGCGAACACCGCCTTCAACGTCGTCGACGGCGACGTCGTCCGCTGGCGGCGCCTGTGGCCGGCGCTGGCCGCGCACCTGGGTCTCGAGCCGCAGGGCCCGGGCGAGCAGCCGCAGCCGCTGGAGGTTCAGATGGCCGGGGCCCAAGATGTGTGGGCCGACCTCGTCGCCGAGCACGGCCTGACCGAGCCCGACCTGGCGCGGGTCGCGTCCTGGTGGCACACCGACGCCGACCTCGGCCGCCCGATGGAGGTCGTCGCGGACATGACCCGCAGCCGCCTGCTGGGCTACACGGGCTGGGTGAGCACCGAGCGCGCCCTCCTGCGCCGCGTCGACGCCTACCGCGCGCAGCGACTCGTCCCCTGACCCACCGCGCCACCGCCGCCGCTGGCCGCGTCCGGCGGGTCGGTGCGGTGACGTCGCTGGACCTGTTCGCAGCCGACGATCCGGGAGGGTTCTCAGGGTTCCGCCGGGAGGCCGAGGGGGCGCTTGTAGTACCCCCACGGGAACGTCGCGGTCCTGATCAACGTCCACCCCTCCTTCTCCAGCCGCCGGCGAGCGGTCGGGTTCCAGGGTTGGCGGAGGTGCTCCCACTGCTGGTCGGAAGCTTCGACGAGGTGGTAGAGGGTGCCGTAGTCGACGACGTGCCAGCCGCGACGACCCTCGCGTTCGAGCACGGCCATCTCGTCGAAGGCGGTCAGCGGGGTCAGGACGCGCCGGGGGCGACCGTCCGCCCCGACCCCGCCGTCGGCGGCCGTCTTGCCGGCCGGGGTGCCGAAACGCTGCTGGGCGGCCTGCTTGCTGACGCCCAGCAGGCTGCCGATGGTGTCCCAGCGGTGGCCGGCGGACCGGGCGCCGTCGATGGAGGCGCGCAGCAGCCGGCTCGTCTCCTCGGCGGCCGCTCTGCTGGCTGCCACGAGCTGCAGGGTGGTGGCGGGGTCGTGGCTCGGATCGCCGCTGGCCCCCGCGGCCTCCAGCACGGCCGCGGCGATGCGTTCGTGCAGGCGCGCGGTCACGGCCTCGTCGAGGTCGTCGGTGACGCTCACCGGGAGGATCCCCGGTCGGGTCCGCCGAGGGGCTCGAGACCGTCGAGGACCTCCTGGTCGCGTTGCAGGGTCTGGGTGTGTCGGCGCCGGGACCTGATGGCGAGTCCACCGAGGTAGCCACCGGCGCCGGCGACGACCAGTGCGAGAGCGGCCTGCAGGGGTCCGGGATCGGTGCTGGTGACGAGGAGGAGGACGGCCAGGGACGCCAGGCAGGGGGCGAGGACCAGCCAGGGCTTCGGTTCGGGGATGCGCGTGGTCACTCGTCAATGGTGCCTTGACGTCCCGGGGTCGTCAAGGCCGACTTGACGACGTCGATCGCGGTGGTCGTTCACCCCGCGGTGCGCAGCCGCCGGCGGTAGTGCGACGGAGCTTCGCCCACCTCGCGCTTGAAGGCGGTGCTGAAGGCGCTCTCGGAGGCGTAGCCGAGCTCGGTGGCGAGCGCGCCGATGCGCAGGTCGGGGTCGCGCAACGCCCGCTGGGCCAGGGCCATCCGCCAGCGTGAGAGGTAGGCCCCGGGTGTGGTGCCCGCGATCGTGCGGAACCGCTCGGCGAAGCTGGTGCGGGACATGCCGCTGGCGCGGGCCAGCTCGATCAGGCCCCACGCCGTGGCGGGGTCCGCGTGCATGAGCTGCAGGGCCGGTGCGAGCGGCTCGTCGGCGAGCAACCGCAGCCACCCCACGGGTGGCCGGTCCTGCTCCAGGTAGGCCCGCAGCACCTCCAGGAGGATGAGCTGGCCGTTCTGCCGGACGGCGAAGGCCGAGCCGAGCCGGGCGCTGGAGGCCTCGGTGAAGACCTGCGCGACCAGGACCGACAGGCGGGACGCCGCCGGTGTCCCGCCGCGGACGTGGACGAGACCGGGCAGTGCGGAGCCGAGCAGAGCCAGCCCAGCCGGATCGACCTGGATCCACCCACCGATGAGGACGTCGTCGCTGGAGAGGTCCGCCGCGGCCAGGTCCATCGCGTCGAAGTCGCTCGCGGGCACGAGGTCCGCCGGTGCCGCGCCGTCGGCACCGCCTCGGACCTCCAGGTGGGTGCGGTGGTTCAGGAGCACCACGTCGCCGGGAGCCAGCTCGATCGGGCCCTGCGGCCCACCGGGGCCGTCGACGCTGACGTGCGCGGACCCGGCGACCAGCGCGACGAGCTTCAGCGGCCGCGACACCGCGACCCGGGAGGACCACGGTCCCCGGACTGCGAAGCCGCCGGTCACCACGCCCCGGACGTCGATCTGCTCGAAGACGTCGGAGAGGGCATCGGTCACGGCTCCACCGGTCACCTCCGTACTCTGACGAAGGAAGGACGGACTGCCAACCATTCCGCGTCCGTGGGCGCCGGTTCATGCTGCAGGCATGACGACGCACCAGGCTCCTCTGCACACCCCGTTCACCCCGGCCTCCACCGCGCACGACGTCCTGGCGGGCGTCGACCTCAGCGGGCGCGCCGCCGTCGTCACCGGTGGGCACAGCCGGCTCGGCCGTGAAGTCACCCGCGCCCTCACCAGCGCCGGCGCGTCCGTGACCGTCGCGGCGCGCGACACCTCTCGAGCGGCCGAGGCCGTCGACGGGATGGACGACGTCCGGGTCGAGCAGCTCGACCTCACCGACCCGGCTTCCGTCGACGCCTTCGCCGCGCGCTGGACCGGGTCCGGTCGTCCCGTGCACGTCCTGGTGAACAACGCCGCGGTGCTGTTCGGTCCGCAGCTGCGTCTGGACGCGCGTGGTCACGAGCTGGCGTTCTCCACCTCCCACCTCGGTCACTTCCAGCTCACCCGGGCGCTGCTGCCGGCCCTCCGTGCTGCCGGTGGTGCGCGCGTGGTGACGGTGACGTCCGGTGCGGCCCGCTTCGGTGGGATCCGCTGGGACGACCTCGACTTCGCCACCGGCTACGACCCGGTGGCCGCCTACGCGCAGTCCAAGCGGGCGAACGTGCTGTTCACCGTCGAGCTCGACCGCCGGTACGCCACCGACGGCGTCCGGGCCTTCGCCGCCCACCCCGGGGTCGTCATCGGAGCCGGCCCGCACGCTCCAGGACGTCTGGAGTCCTACCGGGCGCAGGGTCTCGTCGACGAGCACGGCGCCACGGTCATCGACCCGCGGGCGGGCAAGAAGACCGTCGAGCAGGGCGCCGCCACGCTCGTGTTCGGTGCGGCCAGCCCGTGGCTGGACGGCATCGGCGGGGTCTACCTGAAGGACAGCGACGTCGCCGTGCTCGACGACGAAGAGCGCCCCCTGACCGCGGACGACATCCCGTCCGACGCCAACTCGGCCATGCTCGACCCCGACGACGCCCGACGGCTGTGGGACGTCAGCGAGCAGCTGCTCGCCTGACCGGCTCGGCTCGCACCCGGACATCGACACGAGCGTGCGGCCGGCGCCTGGCTGAGCCACCTCAGGACCGACCTTCTCCGAGACGGCGATCACGCCCGGACGGCGGCACGACCGTGCGTCCCGCACCGCGGCACGAGCGCGTCCAGCCGGGTCGGCTAGCTCGGGTGCGTACGCAGTCCGTCGAGCAGGATCGAGAGCAGTCGTGGGCCGCGTTCGTCGAGCTCGGCGTCGTTCAGGCGGGAGAGCCAGCTGATCAGCACGATGACGTCGCGGGCCTCCACGTCGGGGCGCAGGCTGCCCTCGGTGCGGCCGGCGGCGAGCAGCAGTTCCACCGCCTGCCCGATGGGGCCCAGGCTGTGGGCGGCGAGGTCGCGCCACGTCGCCGCCTCCACGGCGGCGAAGACGTGGTTCTTCACCCGGGCGTACGCCGCGACCCGTTCGAACCAGGCCGCCAGAGCCTCGACGGGCCCCCGGGTGGACAGCAGCTCCGTGGCGGCGGCGACGAGCTCTTCGACGTCGTGGCGGTAGACCTCGGCCAACAGGTCCTCGCGGGTGGGGAAGTGCCGGTAGAGGGTTCCTTGCCCGATGCCGCAGGCCTTGGCCACGGCGTGCAGCTTCAGCTCCCCGGGCTGGCGCACCTGCTCGCGTGCGGCGTCGAGGATCAGCTCGCGGTTGCGGCGGGCGTCTGCGCGGCGGGCGCTGCCGGCGGGGACGTCGTCCTTGACAGAAGCGGACAGTTGTCCGCTAGGGTCGTCGACATATCCGGACATATGTCCACCTTACTGCTGCGTCGCACGAGGACCACTCGCTGCACCGCTGCGGCCGTCCCCCAGGAGCGTTCATGACCATCCAGGACAAGGTCGTCGCCATCACCGGCGCCAGCAGCGGGATCGGTGAGGCCACCGCCCACCACCTCGCCGCCCGGGGGGCTGCCGTCGTCCTCGGCGCCCGCCGCACCGACCGGCTGGAGCGGGTGGTCGAGCAGATCACCGCCGCCGGGGGCCGGGCGGTCGCCACCCGCGTCGACGTCACCGAGCCGAACGACCTGCGCTCCCTCGTCGACCTCGCGCTCGAGCGCTTCGGACGTCTCGACGTCCTGGTGGGGAACGCCGGGATCAGCAGGATCGGCCCCGTCGCCGACCTGGACCTCAGCGGCTGGTCGGCCATGATCGACGTGAACGTCAAGGGTGTCCTGCACGGGATCACCGCAGCGCTGCCGGTGTTCCGCGCCCAGGGCAGCGGTCACCTCATCACGGTGGTCTCCACCTCCGGCTTGAAGATCGTCCCCACCCAGGCCGTGTACGCCGGGACGAAGAACGCGGTGCGCACGCTGCTGGAGGCTCTGCGGCAGGAGAGCACCGACGGGGTCCTGCGCACCACGTCCATCTCCCCGGGTTACGTGCGCACCGAGTTCATCGACACCGCCGTCGAGGATCCGGCGCTCCGCGCGCAGGCCGAGCAGAACATGGCCGACCTGGGCATCGACCCCGCCGCGGTGGCCCGTGCGATCGCCTTCGCCATCGATCAGCCCGAGGACGTCGAGATCGGTGACCTCACCATCCGACCGACACGACAAGGCTGACCCGACCCGCGCTCCGATCATCCGCACCTCGGCCTGAGCGGAAGATCATCAAGTCCGTCGTGACGTTGTGTGGTGACGGCTTGGCGTCTCACCACTGACGGCGGTCTCAAGGGGTCAACGCAACACCTCGTCCAGAGCTTCTGAGGGTGTCTTCCATCCCAGGGTCTGTCGAGGCCTGCCGTTGAGGAGCTCGGCGATGGCATCGAGCGCGTCTTGGTCGTAGCGG